>JAUHYB010000410.1 GCA_030426745.1 bacterium | reverse complement strand
GTCTACGGGCGGCGCGAGATCGCGCAGCGGGTGCTGCCGCCGGAGGTGCTGAACCCGGCGAACGAGGACGCGCTGGCCCGCGCGACGACGCCGCGGCAACGCGAGCTCCTGGGCGTCCACGAGCAGGGCTTCTACGACGCCTGAGCGGGGCGCCCCGCGCCGGCGCGGCGAGTCCGCCCGCGGCGGCCGGGACGGTCCCCGCCGGCCCGCGAACGCCCGCGCCGGGGGGGCTCGGCCGGCGCTCGAGCGGGTGGGCGGGCTCTTGCGCCCGGCGACCCCGCCCGTCTATAGTGCTCGATTCCTTCGGTCCCGTCCGGACCCCCCAGACCCCCGGCGCGTCCGTCCACCGGCTCGCGCGGAGATCCTCATGGAACAGCAGACCCTGCCCCAACGCCTCCAGAAGTCCGTCTGCGGATCCTTCCACAAGACCGCGCTCTTGCAGAAGCGCGTGCGGGAGTTGATCCGGGGCGCGGCTCCGCTGATCGAGACGCGCGAGCAGAACCCGATCAAGATCGCCTTCCTGGAGATGGAGCGCGGCCTGATCGAGCTGATCCCCGACGAGGACAGCGCGCCGCCGCCGGCGCTCTAGTCGCCGCCCGCGCGCGCGGGAAGGACGACGTGTCGACCGGCGATCGCGCACCGCGACGGCCCGAGGACCGGCTCCGACAGCGGGGCGGTCTCGTCGAGGCGTTGCGGCCGTTCGCCGCGCTGTACTCGGGGATCACCGGCCTGCGGAACGCCGCCTACGAGGCCGGGATCGCGCCCGCGAAGGCGCTGGGCGTGCCCGTCGTCAGCGTCGGGAATCTGACTGTAGGCGGGACGGGCAAGACGCCGATGGTGGCGTGGTTCGTCCGCGAGCTGCAACGTCGCGGGCGCCGGCCGGGGGTGCTCTCGCGCGGCTATCGCGCCGCCGAGGGGGGCCGGAACGAAGAGGGGATCCTGCTCGAGGAGCTCTTGCCCGGCGTGCCGCACGTGCAGCGCGCCGATCGGGTGGAGGGGGGCCGCGAGCTCGAGGCGGAAGGAGTGGACGTGGTCGTGCTCGACGACGGCTTCCAACATCGGAGGCTCCGACGGGACGTGGACCTCGTGCTGGTGGATGCGACGCGGCCGTGGGGGCTGCCCGCGCCGGCCGAGGGCGGCGAACCGGTGTGCGCGGTGTTGCCGCGCGGGTTCTTGCGCGAGGCGCCGCGCGGCGTGCGTCGCGCGTCGGCGGTCGTGTTCACGCGCTGCGACCAGGCGAGCGCGGAGGAGCTGGAGCGGCTCGACGCGCGCTTCGAGGCGATCGCGCCGGGCGTTCCGCGCACGCGGGCGGCGCACCGCGCCGTGGCGGTCCGCACGCCGGAGGGGCGGCGCGAGGTCGATGTGCTTCGTGGGCGCGAGGTCGCGCTGGTCAGCGGGCTCGGCAACCCCGAGGCCTTCGCGCGGACCGCGCGCGAGGCGGGCGCCGTGGTCGTCGCGGACCTGCGCTTCCCCGACCACCACCACTACGATCGCGCGGAGCTGGATCGCGCCGTGCCCGCGGGCGCGACGATCTTGTGCAGCGCGAAGGACGCGGTGAAGCTGGACGCGCTGGGCGTCGCGTGCCTGGTGCTCGAGGTCGAGCTCGCGTGGATCGCCGGCGAACCGGTGATCGCCGCGCTGCTCGACTCCTTGCCCGCGACCGACGCGCGGAGGGTCCGCTGATGCTGGAAGCCACGCAACGACGCGCGTTGAAGCGCGAGATCGACGAGGAGTACGCCCAGCAGCGCGAGTTGCTGTTGGGGCCCAAGGACGGCCTGTTCGACCGCCTGCAGGCGTTCGCGCTGCGCGCGGGGCTCTCGGGCGCGGCGCGCTTGTCCGACGAGACGCAGGACAAGTGGATCGACCGCTTGGGGCGACTCGCGATGCGCTTCGACAAGAAGCACGCCGACGCGGCGCGGATCTTCCTGAAGCAGGCGTTGCCGTGCGCGCTGACCGACGGCCCGCTGCTGGAGGAGCGCGTGCTGCAGGCGTACCGCCACCTGTTCCGGCTCACGCTGGACGCCGAGATGTTCGACCGCATGGTCCCGGCGGAGGAGCGCGCGGCGCACAACACGCTGCAGGCGTGCGAGGGCTTCGAGGAGCTGGTCGCGTCGAAGCGCGGCGCGCTGATGCTGACGCCGCACGTCGGCGACTGGGAGGCGGGCTCGGCGTTCGTCCCGACCTTCGGCGTGCCGGCGTTCTACGCCGTCGCCAAGCCGCCGCGGAACCGGCGCGTGTCGCAGCAGCTGCTGGAGGCGCGCGAGGCGCGCGGCATCCGCGTGTTGCCGCGGCGCGGCGGGATGAACCTGGTGGCGAAGCTGCTGGCGTCCGGCGCGTGGGTCGGGTTGCTGCTGGACCACCGGCCGAACGGCAAGCACCTGGTCGCGCCCTTCTTCAACCGGCCGGCCTTGTGCGAGCGCTCCGCCGCGACGCTGATCCGCCGCATGAAGGCGCCGCTGGTCTTCGGCGCGACCTACCGCACCGAGCGCCGCTGGCACTACCACACCGTCATCTCGCGCATCCTGCAGCCGCAGGACTTCGCCGGGCTCGACCCCGTCGCGATCCAGACGCGCATCAACCAGGAGCTGGAGCGCCTGATCCTGAGGGCGCCCGAGCAGTACTTCTGGCTCCACGACCGCTACCGCTACGCCGGCGACGCGCCCGCGCAGTAGGCGCGCCGCTGGCGCCGCGCCGCCGCGCGCGGTTCAATCGGGCCCCGTTCGCGGCGGCCCGCCCTTCGAGAGGCCCCGCTCCGAGCGGCGCCGCGCTCCCGCACCCCCGTCCCCATGAGCAGCCGAGTCGAGTCCCGCCACCCCTTCCCCGAGATGCGCGACGTGCGGACCTATCCGCTCGCGTCGCGCGCGAGCCTCGTCGACCTCGGCGACTTCTGCGAGGTCCCCGACCCGCTGCCGGGCTTCAGCGCGTTCGTCGACGCGCTGCCCGACATCTACGCGGGCAAGTGGTTCAAGGAGCTGGTCGAGCGCGTCGTCGCGGCCAAGGTCGCCGGCAAGCCGATCGCGGTCGCGCTGGGCGCGCACGTGTTGAAGGTCGGGCTGGCGCCGCTCTTGATCGACCTGATGCGCCGCGGCGTGATCGACCACGTCGCGATGAACGGCGCGGGCGCGATCCACGACTTCGAGATCGCGACGGCGGGGCGCACGTCGGAGGACGTCGGCACCCAGCTGCCGAAGGGCGAGTTCGGCTTCGCGGACGAGACCGGCGCCGG
>JAUHYB010000409.1 GCA_030426745.1 bacterium | reverse complement strand
TCCAGGAAGGCGGCCTTCGCGCGCGTGTCGGTCGGCTCCTCCGCGGTCGCGAAGCGCGCGTCGATCGCGCGCGCGACCTCCTCGGCGCGCGCGGGGTCGTCGATCTTCACCTCGTACTGCGTGACCGTGCCCAGGCGGTCGACCGGCCCCGAGCGTTGCAGGAACTCGAGGTGCGTCAGCACGACGCTCTCCTCGACGGGCTCCTTCGATCGGAAGATCCCGGCCACCTTGATGCCGATCTCCCCCAGCTGGAAGCTGTCACCGACCTCGAGCCCGCGACGCGTCGCGAACTCGCGTCCGACCAGCGCCGCGTCGCGCTCCGCGCGGAACGCCTCCACGCTGCCCGCGGTCACCTGCAGGTCCCGCGTCGCGAGCAGCTCGTCCACCGGCGCGCCCTGGAACGACACGATGTCCAGGCTGGCGCGGCAGTTCGACAGGTAGACCTTCACCGGCAGGACGCTCTCCACGCCGTCGACCCGCGCGATCTCCCGCGAGTAGCGCTCCGGCAGGAAGGACGTCTGCGGGCAGTAGCGGTTCTGGCGGTAGACGATCAGCGTGCGCGCGGCCTCGGTGCCCGACAGCGCGCGGTCGAGCCCCGCCGACATGCCCTCGACCAGCACGAGCAACAGCGTGCCGAACGCGATGCCGAGCACCGTCAACGCCGAACGCCCGGGGCGGCGCAGCAGGTTGCGGCGCACGAACAGCCCCCACCTCATCGCTGCACCCTCTCGGTCGCCGCGTCCGGCAACTCGCCGAGCGCGCCCTTGTCGAGCACCATGCGCCGCGTGCCGAAGGACGCCGCGCGCGGGTCGTGCGTGACCATCACGACGGTCTTGCCGTGCTCCGCGTTCAAGCGCTGCAAGAGCTCGAGCACGCCTTGCGCCGCCACGTGGTCCAGGTTGCCCGTCGGCTCGTCCGCGAGGATCACCTGCGGGTCGGCGACGATGGCGCGCGCGATGGCGACGCGCTGTTCCTGGCCGCCGGACAGCGCCTTGGGGTGGTGCGACGCGCGGTCGAGCATCCCGACCGCGCCGAGCGCCGTCTCGACGCGCCGGTGTCGCTCGTCGCCGCGCATGCGGAACAACCACAGCGGGACCTCGACGTTCTCGTAGGCCGACAGCACCGGCACCAGGTTCGGGTTCTGGAACACGTACCCGACGTGCTCGGCGCGCCAGTCGGCCATCGCGCCGCTGCCCATCTCGGCGAGGTCCTTGCCCCCCACCTCGACGGCGCCCTCGTCGGGACGGTCGATCCCGGCGATCAGGTTCAACAGCGTCGTCTTGCCGCTGCCGGACGGACCGAGCAGCACGAAGAACTCGCCGCGATCGATCGTGAGGTCCACCCCGGAGAGCGGCGTGATGCGCCCCTCGCCGGCGCCGTAGGTGCGGGTGACGCCCCGCAGTCGGATGAAGCTCATCGCGTCCCCTCCGTCGCGCGCACGCGCTCGCCTTCGGTCAGCGCCAGGCCGTCGCGCGCGCGCAGGAGCTTGTCGGACAGGTCCAGCCCCGCGGTGACGACCACCATCCCGTCCGCGCGCGCACCGAGCTCCAGGCGACGGCGCGTCGCCGTGCCGCCTTCCGCGTCGAGCACCCACGCGTGGCCGTCGCTCACCAGGTCTTCCGGGATCGCCACCGCCGACCCGATGGCCGGTGACGGCGCGCCCGCCTCGTCCGCGGCCGGCGCGAGGAACTGCACCTGCACGAGCATCTCGGGGCGCAACAGGGCGTCCGCGTCCGTGATCCGCACGTGCGCCTGCAGCGTCACCTTCTGGATGTCGGCGCGCTGCACGACGCGCAACACCTCGCCGGTGTAGGGCTCGCCGGGCCGCGCGTCGCTGCGGACGCGCGCGACCTGGCCCGCGAACAGCCGAGCCAGGTCCTGCTGCGGGACGTCCACGCGCACGCGCAGGGACGCCGGGTCGTACATCGTCGCGACGTTGTGGGACATCCCGAACAGCGGCGACCCTTGCGCGGCCAGGCGCTGCAGCACGACGCCGTCCATCGGCGCGCGCACGACCATCCGGTCCAGGCGCAGCTGCGCTTCGTCCCGCGCCGCGGTGAGCTCGGCGACGCGCCCCTCGGCGCGCGCGACCGCCGCCCCCGCCGCCGCGACGCGTCGGTGTTCCTCGATGCGCAGCTCGTCGTCGCGGAGCGCGCGCGTCAGCTCGACGTCGGCGACGGAGACCTGCGCCGCGGCGAGCGCGGCGGCGGCCTCGAGGCTCGCCAGCTCGCCCTTCGCCTCGTCGACGCGCGCCGCCGCGATCTCGACCTGCCGCGGCCCCGCGGCGCCGGCGCGCGCGAGTTCCTCCTGGACGACCAGCTCCTCCTCGGCCAGCTCGACCAGCGCGCGGCCCTTGACCACGGCTTGCGCGCGCAGCTCCGCCTCGGCGCGCCGCGCTTCGGCGGTCGCCTGCGCGCCGTCGCGCGCCGCGGTCAACTCGATCGCCTCCTCGAGCGCCGAGCGAGCGGCGACGTGCTCGGCGCGCGCCGCCTCGAGGTCGCCACGCGCCGCGGTCAACCGACCCTCGGCCGCCGCCAGCGCCAGCCGCGCGTCGTCGTCGATCAGGTAGGCGACGGGCTCGCCCTCCGCGACGACGTCGGACTCCTCCACGAGGAGCTCGCGCACGACGCCTTCCGCCAGGGCGGGCACGTGCACCGGGAAGGGGTCGGGCTCCACCCAACCGGCGGCTTGCGCGGCGACGGACCCCGCCGCGGCGCGACGACCGCCGTCCGCGACGGGTTGCGGTCGCAGGACCTCCACCGCGCGCGCGCCGCCGACCCAGTCGCGCAGGTTGTCGGCGAACAACGCCGCGAAGACGACCAGCACGACGACGGGCAGCGCCACGCGCAACAGGCGCCGCGGCGGACGCGTGGTCACCGTCGCTTCGCGCTCGCGCACCAGCGTGCCGAGGTCCACGTTCGAGGCGCTCATCGCGTCACCTCCGCCAGCGGCGATCCGACCAGGCGCGGCGCCTCCGGCGCGGGGCCGGCGTTGCGCGCGACGTCCAGGCGCGCGAGCGCCAGCTCCGCGCGCGCTTCCTCCAGCATCTGCACCGACCGCACGTGTTCGGTCACCGCGTGGGACCACGACTCCAGGGCGCCCGCGTCCACCGCGAAGCGCGCGCGGGTCGCGACCAGGAGGCGCGCGCTCTCCTCCGCCGCGGGTCGCGCGCCGCGCTCCAGGCGTTCGCGCGCCGCGACTTCACGCTCGCGCGCCGCGGCGTGCGCGGT
>JAUHYB010000408.1 GCA_030426745.1 bacterium | reverse complement strand
ACCTCGCGAAGGACGGCTTCGGCGCGCTGGCGCTGTCCGGCGAGCTGCAACAGGCGCAGCGCGAGCGCACGCTCGCCGCCTTCAAGAACGGCACCGTGTCCGTGCTGGTCGCGACCGACGTCGCGGCGCGCGGCCTGGACGTGCCCGACGTGTCGCTCGTCGTGCACTACGCGCCGCCGAAGGAGGCCGAGGCCTACGTGCACCGCGCCGGCCGCACCGGGCGCGCGGGCAAGAGCGGCACCAGCGTGCTGTTCGCGCCCTTCCGCAAGCGCCGCCACGTCGAGCGCCTGCTGGACGGCGAGGGCATCGACATCGCGTGGTGCGACGTGCCGTCGGCCGACCTCGTGCGCAGCGAGCTGGAGCAGCGCGACGCGCGCCGCCTGGCCGAGGCGGCGGACGCGGATCCGAAGCAGGAGGACCTGGAAGCCGCGCGCGAGCTGCTCGAGGGTCGCGAGGCCGAGCGCGTCGTCGCGTCGCTGCTGGATCGCGCCCGCGTGCGCCGCGCGCGCGAGCCCTACGACGTCAGCGGTTCGGCCATGCGCCCGCGCCACGAGCGCGACGACCGCGGCCGCAACGACGACGCGCGCGGCGACGACCGCCCGCGCCGCGAGCCGCGCGAGCGCCGCGGCCCGCGCCCGGCCGAGGCCGGCTTCACGCGCTTCTTCGTGAACTGGGGCTTCCAGTACGGCGCGACGCCCGGCCGCCTGATGGCGATGATCTGTCGCCGCGGCGGCATCACGAACCGCGACGTCGGTTCGATCGACATGGGACCGCGCGGCACGACCTTCGAGGTCGCCGACCGCGTCGCCCGCGACTTCGAGACGCGCGCCTCCGAGCCGGACGAGCGCGACCCGCGCGTGAAGATCCGCGTCGACCGCGGCGCGCCCGGCGGGGACGGACCCCGCGGCGACGCGCGCGGCGGCCCGCGCGGGAACTTCGGACCCCGCGGCGGCCGACCGCACGAGCACCGCGGCGGCGGCGGCGGACAGGACCGGCGCGGCGGCGGGCGGCCCTACGGTTCCGGTCATCATGGCGCCGGCCATCACGGTGCCGGTCGTCACGGCGGCGGCCATCACGGGGCGGGGGAGCGCACGGGCTACCAGGAGCGACGTCCGTTCCAGAGCGCCTCGCACGAGGGCGGGGACGCTCCGTCGCGCGGACCCGCACGCGCCTACGGCGACGAGCGTCGTCACGGTCACGGCGGCCGCGACCAGGGCGACCGCGGGCGCGGCTACGAGAACCGCGGGTACGGCAACCGCGGCGGCGGCGACTCCCGCGGGTACGGCAATCGGGGCGGTGACGACCGCGGGTACGGCGATCGCGGACGGAGCTACGGCGACCGCGGCGACGACGCGCGCGGCGGCGGTCGACCGCACCGCGGCCAGGGCGGCGGATACGGCGGCGGCTCCAGCGGCGGATACCGCGGCGGCCCGGGCGGCGGCTCCAGCGGCGGGTACCGCGGCGGCTCGGGCGGCGGATACGGCAACGAGCGCGGCGGCTACCAGCGCGGTCAGGACCGACGCGACGACCGGCGCGGGAACCGTCCGGACGAGCGGGGCGGCGATCGCCCGCGCCGTCGACGCGACGCGGACGCGCGCTCGGACCGCCGCGGCTGGCGCTGAGCCGCCGCGGTCGACGCCGAGCCGGCGCGACGCGGCGAGCGACGTGTCGACGAGCGGACGCATCGACGCTTCAGCGCGCCGCCGCGGCGCGACGCGAACGGAGGAGGGGACGCACGCCGCGGCGCGCGTCCCCTCCGCCCGTTCCGGGCTCGCGTCGTCCGTCGCTCAGGGCAAGCGCAGGCGCACCGCGCGCTCGCCGGCGCGCAGCAGCGACACGGGGCGCTCGACCTCGCGGCCGTCCTCGGTCTCGGCGCGCACCTGGTAGCGCCCCAGCGGCAGCGGACCGATGCGCTGTTCGCGGCTGGAGAAGCCCTCGCCGAAGCGCTCGAGGATCTCGTCCATCGACATCGCGCCGGTGTGCTCGCGCCCCTCGGCGTCGCGGACGCTGACGCGCGCGCGCACCTCGACGCCGCTCCGGTCCTCGACCTTCACGAGCACGATGCAGCCCTCCTCGAGCTGCAGCTCGACGCGCGCGCTCTCGCCGGTGCGCACGCGCGTCGGCAAGCTGCTCGCGCTGGCGAGCGTGCCCTTGCGCGCGAACACCGTGTAGTGCCCGGGCGCCAGGCCGCGGTAGGTGAACGCGCCGCGCGCGTCGGTCGACACGAGCGAGAAGCGCTCGACCATGCGACCCGTGTCGTCGCGCAGGAAGATCGCGGCGTCCGCGACGGGTTGCCCGTCCGCGCCCTTCACGACGCCGGTGATGTCGCCGGGCGCCTCCAGGCGGAAGTCGACGTCCTCGAGCCACTCGCCCTCCGACAGGCGCAGGTCGCCCTGCAACACGCGGCCGTGCGCGGCGTCGTCGCCGAACATGCCGCCCAGCTCCGGCCCGCCCGCGGCGATCGCGTAGCGGCCGGCGCGCAGGAAGGGGATGTCGTAGCGGCCATCCGCGTCCGTCGTCGTCTCGGTGTAGTGGCCGCCGAGGAAGCTGCCGTAGGCGACGCCGCCCTCGACGTTCAACGTGATGCGGCAGTGGGGGACCGGGTCGCCGCCCGGGCCCTTCACGCGACCGCTGATGCGACCGCCGGGCAGCTCGAAGTCGGCGCCGTGCGACTCGCTCGCCTCGGGCACGCGCTCGAGGTACTCGATCGAGTTCTGGCGACCGGTGCCGACGTCGTTCTGCACGGTGACGAGCCAGTTGCCGCCGTGGTGCAGCTTGACGCGGTAGGTGCCGTCCTCGCCCGTCACGCTCATCTTCAGGTCCGACATGCCGCTCGAGTCCTCGGGCACCCAGCTGACCAGCGCTTGCGGCACGGGCTCGCCCGCGTGCGTCACGCGGCCGGTGACCTCGACCGGCCGGCCCTCGGAGGTGCCGAGCACGACGCTCGTCGTCTCGCCGTCCAGGATCGTCGCGGTCTCGATCAACATGTCGCCGAGCATCGAGGCCATGCCCTCGCCGCTCTCGTCCGACGCGCCGCGGTCCATGACGTTCGCCATGACGACGATCTGCCACGTGCCGGGTTCCAGGTTTTCGACGCGGAAGCCGCCGTCGTCGCCGGACTCGAGCACGTGCTGGCGCTCGGCGTTCGGCATGCGTTGCACGATCACGCTGCGGCCGGGGCGCGGGTCACCGTCGTCGTTCAGCACCACGCCCTCGAGCGTGCCGCCGGTGCGCA
>JAUHYB010000407.1 GCA_030426745.1 bacterium | reverse complement strand
TGCGGCGCGCGCACCAGGTCCATCGCCAGCGCGTCGACGTTCGCCTCGCGCAGCTCGACGTCCGGGTACTCCGCGGCCACCGCGCGCGTCACGGCCACCATCAGGCCCGACGTCTCGCGCAGCACGTTCGGCTTCTCGGCGACCGTCACCGACCGGCGGCCGGTCTTCGCGGCGTACGCGAAGGCGGCGCGGGCGATGCGCTCGCACGCCGGGCGCGTCGTGACGCGCAGCGAGAGCGCGACGTCCTCCGGCGCGAGGTCCGCGAACGGCGCCCAGCGCGGGTGGTCCGCCAGCGCGGCCCGCAGCGCGTCCGGCGCCGGGCGGAACTCGAGCCCCGCGTACAGGTCCTCGGTGTTCTCGCGGAACACGACCAGGTCGACGTCGTCGCGCGCGTTCAGCGGGTTGCCGGGCAGCGCCTTCGCCGGCCGCAGGTTGACGGCCAGCCCGAACTCCTGGCGCAAGCGCACGATCGGGCTGCGGTACGCGAGGCCCGTGCCGCGCAGCTCGGGGGCCAGCTCGCGCTCGGCCGCGTCCGCCGGCTTCGACGTCACCGCGCCGAACAGCGCCGCGTCGCAGCCCGCCAGCGCCAGGATGCTGCGCGGCGGCAGCGGATCGCCCTCGCGGCACCAGCAGGCCCAGCCGACGTCGACGGGCACGACCTCGCGCTCGAAGCCGACGGCGTCCAGCGCGAGCGCCGCCGCCCCCATCACGTCGGGGCCGATCCCGTCGCCGGGCATCCAGGCGATGCGGTGTTTCGACATGGGTCGGTCGGGCGCGGTCGGGGGTCGAGAGGCGGGCGGGCGGGCGAGGACGGTCGGCGGCGGCGACGCGGGCGGTGACCCGCGCTGTGACCCGCGCTGTGACGCGGGCCGTCACCCGGGCAGCACGTCGGGCAGTCACGGGGGGGTCGGCGCGCGGGCGGCGGGGCGCCCAGGCTACTCGTCGCCGCGCCCGGTCGCCACGCGCGAGGCGCGCCGGAATGTCCGCGGCATGCGCTAGGATCGGCGCGGCCGGAACTTCCCCCGAGCTCCCGAGGCGCGCGACGCCTCGCCCCCCCCACCCGCGCACCCCGGGCCGCGCCCCTTGATCTTCAGCGACCCCGTCTTCCTGTTCCTCTTCCTGCCCGCGGTGCTCGCGCTCGTCGCGCTGGCGCCGCGCGCGTTGCGGAACGTGGTGCTGCTGCTCGCCAGCCTGCTGTTCTACGCCTGGGGCGAGCGCGAGGTCGTGTTCGTCATGCTCGCGTCGATCGCGGTCAACCACGCGGTCGCGCTGGGGATCGAGCGGTCGCTCCAGCGCGACGCGTCGCCGGGCCGCGCGCGGCTCTTGCTGTGGAGCGCCGTCGTCTTCAACCTGCTGGTCCTGGTCGCGTTCAAGTACCTGAACTGGCTGTGGGCGGACGCGCAGGCGGTGCTCGTCGCGCTGGGCGTCGACGCCGCGGCCGGGTGGACGCTGCCCCCGATCCGCCTGCCGATCGGCGTCTCCTTCTTCACCTTCCAGGCGCTGTCCTACGTCGTCGACGTCTACCGCGACCGCACGAAGGTCCAGCGCAGCCCCGTCCACTTCGCGCTCTACATCGCGCTGTTCCCGCAGCTGATCGCCGGGCCGATCGTGCGCTATACGGACCTGGCGCCGCAGCTCGCCGACCGCCGCGTGACGCGCCGCGACCTGGCCGAGGGCTTCCGCCGCTTCGTCATCGGCCTCTCGAAGAAGGTCCTGATCGCCGACGTGCTGGCGCGCGCGACCACCGTCGCCTTCCACACGCCCGGCGCGGAGATCACGACCGGCGTCGCGTGGTTCGCCATGTTCGCGTTCACCGTGCAGGTCTACTGCGACTTCTCGGGCTACTCCGACATGGCGATCGGCCTGTCGCGGATGTTCGGCTTCCGCCTGCTGGAGAACTTCCGCTGGCCGCTGATCTCGCGGTCGATGACCGAGTTCTGGCACCGCTGGCACATCTCGCTGTCGACGTGGTTCCGCGACTACGTCTTCATCCCGATGGGCGGCAGCCGCGCCAGCCTGCCGCGCACCTACTTCAACCTGTGGACCGTGTTCTTCCTGTGCGGCGTGTGGCACGGGTCCAGCTGGAACTTCGTGATCTGGGGCGTGTGGCACGGCGTGCTGCTGGTGATCGAGCGCGCGGGCTTCGCGAAGGTGCTGGCGCGCGCGCCGCGCGTCGTCGGGCACGTCTGGCTGTTCATCGGCTTCGCCGGCGGTTGGCCGCTGTTCTGCACGCCGACGCTGGCGACCGCGACGGACTTCTGCGCGTCGCTCGCGGGCCTGGCGTCCGGGCCGCACCCCGACTACACGCTGCCGCTCTTGCTGGAGCCGTCCGTCGTGCTGGCGCTGGTCGTCGGGTGCGTCGTCGCCACGCCGATCCCCTACCTCATGATCGACCGGCTGGCGAAGTCGCTGCGGCCCCGCGCGCGGACCGCGTGGGACGCCGTGGAGACCGGCGGGCTCGCGCTGGCGCTGGTCGGCTGCTTCGTGATGATCGCGGCGAACGGCTTCCAGTCGTTCGTCTACTTCCGCTTCTGATCCATGGACCTCGAACGCGCCGTCTACACCGAACGCGAACGCAGCCCCGCCGTCGAGTGGCTGTGGGTCGCCCTTGCGCTGGCGGCGGTGTTCGTGCCGGGCGTGCTGACGTTCGCCGGCACCGTGGACACGCGCGCGATGCTGCTGCGCGAGCGCCGCGCCGCGGCCCCGGCGCCGCGGCCGGACTGGTCGCGCCCGGGCGAGTTCCCCGCCGCCTACCGCGAGTGGTACGCCCGCCACTTCGGCCTGCGCGCCGAGCTGCTGCGCGCCCACGCGTGGTTCGGCTACCACGCGCTGGGCGTCACCCCCAGCGACCAGCTGGTGCTCGGCGAGGACGGGTGGGTGTTCACGCGCGTCTCGCGGGCGCTCGACGCGGAGCGCGGCGCCTTCCCGCTGACCGAGGCCGAGCTGGAGCGCTGGCGCGTGACGCTGGAAGCGCGCCGCGACTGGCTGGCGTCCCGCGGCATCGACTACCTGTTCGTCGTCGCGCCGGACAAGCAGGCGATCTACCCGGACCTCATGCCGGACGGCTTCGAGTTCTTCGGCGAGAGCCGCCGCGATCAGTTCGTGCGCTACATGCACGAGCGCTCCGACGTGCGCGTCCTGGACCTGACGCCCGCCGTGCGCGCGGAGCGCGAGAACGACGCGCCGGGCGACAACACCTTCTTCCCCCTCGGCACGCACTGGACCGCGCGCGGCGC
>JAUHYB010000406.1 GCA_030426745.1 bacterium | reverse complement strand
ACGATGGTCGGGACGACCGAGCGCGTGTTCGACGGCGACCCGCGCGAGGTCGCGCCGACCGCCGAGGAGGTCGCGTACCTGCAGGAGACCTTCGCGCGCCACTTCCCCGGGCGCTCGACGGAGGTCCTGGACGCCTGGGCCGGGCTGCGCGTCCTGCCGCGCGCGCCGGGCGCCGCCTTCGGCCGATCGCGCGAGACGACGCTGATCGCCGACGACGAGGCCGCCCCCCGCATGCTCGGGATCTACGGCGGCAAGCTGACCGGCTACCGCGCGACGGCCGAGCGCGTCGTGGCGCGGCTCGCGCCGTCCATGCCGGTGCGCGAGCGCCGCGCGGACACCCGCACCTTGCGGCTGCCCGAGGATCCGGGGCCGACTTCCCCGGGCTAGAATCGAAGCGTCGCGGGCCGCTGCCACCGGCCCGCACGCTTCGTATGCAGCCGCCCCCCCAACCTCCCCTCCTCCTCGCCGGAGGCGCTCGCCGTTGAGCCGCTCGCGGACGCCCTGGGTCGAAGGCGCGTTCGCCGCCGCCTTCGTCCTCGCGCTGGTCACGCCCCTGGTCGTCCAGGTGGTGCGCGGGGACGACTCCGACGTGATCCTGCAGCGCGAACAGCGCTTCCCCACGCCGCCCCCGGAGCTGCCGAGCGACCTCGAGTCGTGGGCGTCGTTCCCGCGCCGCACCGACGCCTGGTACTCCGAGCGCTTCGGGCTGCGCAACGAGCTGGTGCACGCGTTCCAGTGGGGCAAGCTGAATCTGCTCGACGAGTCGCCCGCGAGCCACCTGGTCATCGGGCGCGACGGCTGGCTGTTCAGCGACGCGTTCCAGGCGCTCGACTGCCTGCGCGGCGCGCTGCCGATGACGGACGACGAGCTGACGGCCTGGCGCGAGTCGCTGGTCGCGAAGCGCGAGTGGCTCGCCGCGCGCGGTATCGACTACGCGCTCGTCGTCGTCCCGGGCAAGGGCTCGGTCTACCCCGAGATGTTGCCCGACGCGTACACCTTCGACGGTCCGAGCCGCCGCGAGCAGCTCCTGGCCGAGATGGAGAAGGCGCCCGAGGTGCTGGTGGTCGATCTGCTGCCGAGCTTCCTCGAGGCGAAGCGCGACGACCGACCGAACGACCACATCTACTACCCGCTGGGGTTGCACTGGACGCCGCGCGGCGCGCTCGTCGGCTACCGGGAAGTGATGCGCGCGTTGCCGGATCGCCACCGCGCGGTCGAGCCGCTGACCGTCGACGACTTCGAGTTCGTGCGCGGCGGGCGCGGCGACGACCTGTCGCACTCGTTCCTGATCAAGGGACGCTTCGAGCAGGACGAGCCGAACCTGCGCCTCGCGGCGCGCAAGGGGCCGCGCCGCGAACCGGGGCGGCGCGACGACGGGTCGTGCCTGTTGCCGTCGTGGTCGTCGAACCCGCCCGCGCCGACCACGGCGCTGTTCCAGCGCGACTCCTTCGGCACGGCGATCCTGCCGAACTTCGGGCTGCACTTCCGCGAGATCACCGACTGCACGACGCTGCAGTTCTCGCCGCTGGTCGTCGAGGACCGCGCGCCCGACCTGTACGTCGAGCTGTGGGTCGAACACACGCTCGGCTACGAGGTGCCCCACGTGCACCGCGTGTTCGAGCAGGACGCGCTGCGCGCGCGCTTCGATTCGCTGCCGGTCACCCTGCTGGATCCGACGCCGGCCGGCTCGTCGCCGTCGCTGTCGTCGCTGCGCGACACGGAGATCGAACCGACGCCCGCCGGCGCCCGCATCGTCGTCGACGGCGTCGCCGCCGCGAGGTTCGACCCGGTGACCTGGGAGGCGGACGGCGACACGATCCTGCGGCTCGACATCACGGCGCCGGCGCGCACCTACGCGACGCTCTTCTACCCGCTGCCCGGGCTCAGTACGTACCGCGTAAAACAGTCCACGAACCTGCCGCTGGAAGCGGGGCGCCAGACGGTGTTCGTCGCGTTGCCGCCGCAGCGCTTCGCGGGTTCCATCGCGCTCACGCCCGGCTGCGCGAGCGGCGAGTACCTGGTCCACGACGTGGAGATCCGCACGACCGATGGGTGACCGGACCCTCCGGACGCCGAGCGGTGTTCCCATCCGCACGGCGGCGGACCGCGCGCCCGTGAATTTCGGGAACCGAATTCCTAACACGACGCTCGCCGCCCACTACCCACACCACGCCTAGACTCTGCCGGCGTCGGACCGGCCCCGCCGCCCGACGCCACCTCCCGCCCGGCCCCGCTCGCCCGGCCGCGAGGCTCCCCCCCGAAGCCGAACGCATCCCCTCCCCCGGCCCATGACCACGCCCCGCACTTCCTGGGTGGAAGTCGCCACGATCGTCGCCTTCCTGGCCGCGATCTCGGCGCCCCTGCTGCTGGCCGGGGTTCTGCCGTCGCCCGCCGAGGAGATCTTCGCGCGCGAGCGCCGCGTGCCCGCGCCGCTGCCCGACGCGCCGGTCGACCTCGAGAGCTGGGAGCGCTTCCCGCGCGAGACGACGTCGTGGTACGCGGACCGCTTCGGGTTGCGGATGGAGCTGACGCGCGCCTTCCACGCGATGCAGCTGCACGTGCTCGGCGGGTCCCCCGCGGACAACGTCGTGCTGGGGAAGGACGGCTGGCTGTTCGGCGACGACTTCCAGTCGGGCGCGAGCACGCGCGGCGCCGACCCGTTCACGCCCGACGAGCTCGACGCCTGGGTCGCGTCGATCCGCGACAAGCGCGACTGGCTCGCCGCGCAGGGGATCGAGTACGCCCTGGTCGTCGTGCCCGCGAAGGAGACGGTCTACCCCGAGCACGTCGACGACGCGCTCGCGCCGGTCGGGCCCAGCCGGCGGGAACAGCTGCTCGCCGCGCTGGCCGAGACGCCGCGCGTACGCACGGTCGACGTCCTGCCCGGCCTGCTCGCGGAGAAGCGGCGCGACCGCCCCGAGTCCCACGTCTACTTCCCGCTGGGCCTGCACTGGTCGGGCCGCGGCGCGTACGTCGGCTATCGCATGATCCTCGACGCGCTGCCGGCCCGCTTCCACGTGCGCCGGCCGTTCCGTCGCGACGAGCTGGACCGCGTTCCGCTCACGGGGCCGGGCGACGACTACTCGCACAACTTCCTCACGGCGAACTCGTACCGACAGTCCGAGTTCCGCTGGCGGCCCGCCGAGGGTCAGCGCGCCGCGCGGACGCTGGGCGCGCGCGCCGACGGGTCGTGCGGCTTCCCCGAGTGGGCGTCGCCGGACGGCCGCGGCCCGCGCGCGCTGATC
>JAUHYB010000405.1 GCA_030426745.1 bacterium | reverse complement strand
CCGAGCAGGTCGCGCACGACGGACGCGCCCAGGTCCGCGGCGGTGGAGTCCGCCAGGGAGCCGAGGTACTTGCCGATGGGCGTGCGCAGGGCGTGCGTGACCACGACCGGCTCGAAGCGGTCGTCCGTGAGCTGCGGCATGAGCGACGGGGCGGGAGCCCGGTTGGGGGTGCGGTGGGAACGGCGCGCCGCGCGGGGCGGGATCGGCGCGCTCCAAGGGCCGCGATCCGGGCCTCCGAGGCGGTCTCGGAGCCGTCGCGCTCGACTTGGAGGGCAAAGAGTATAGGGAGGGGGCTCCCGGCGCGCAAGCGATCGCGGGGCCGCGGGGGGGCGGCGCGCGCCCGCACACCGGAGCCGTAACCCATTGCTGAAAAAGTGCTTATAGTGACGCGTCGCGCCGCGCGCGGCGCCGGGCCCGCCCGCTCCGAGCCGCCCCCGCGGCGCCGCCGGGGCCGCCGATGCCGGGGGTCCCTCCGACCCCCGGATCCGCGCCCCGACGCCCCCCCGATCCCCGGGCGGCGGGAGCGGGCGCGGGGCGCCGACGAGAGCTCGCCGACGCCCCGCTCCACCCGATCAGGACGATCGTCCGCTACAGCCAGTCCACCACCAGGCCCTGGCTGAAGTTCGAGCCGCTGCCGCAAGGAGACAGCGCGGGGTCGCGGTACCAGTACTGGTAGTAGCGCGTGTCGCCGGGCGAGACGTTGCCGCCGGCGGCGATGTCCGTGACGGTCACGGCCTGGCCGTTCGCGTCGGTGAAGGCGACCTCGACGCGCTCGGTCGGGTTCCCCATGCAGAGGAGGCCGTCCTTGAACGGCACCGCGACCAGCGCGGCGCCCTGAACCAGCATGCCCGGTTGGTTCGGGCGCGCTTGCGCGGCGGAGAAGGAGGTGTCCGCCAGGGCGACCTGGCCGGATCCGCTGACGGTCAGGATCGCGCCGTGCCCCTGCGAGTTGGCGCAGCCCTCGCCCGCGCCGAGCGCCGACTCGTTGCCGCAGGGACAGACGCCCGCGGTCCCGTCGCCCTCGCAGATCGGGACGCTCGGGATGCTGCGCTCGAGGACGAACAGGCCCTGGCCGCCGCCCTGCAACTTCGCCTCGAAGAAGACGCGGCGCCCGTCGGGCGTGATCGCGAAGCCGCCCGGGTCGCCGAGGATGCCGGGGCCGACGAGGAACTCGACGGCTTGCCCGCCGACGGTCGTGACGCCCGCTTCGACGATCAGCTCCTGATCGATGAACAGCCCGTGCTGCGCGCCGTCGTTCCAGGTGCCCATCCAGAGGACCTCACCGGTGTCGGCGAGGTCGATCGGCTCGAGCCGCGGCTGAACTCCTTCGCCGCTGGTGTCCGGCAGGATGCCGGGAGGGACGTCGCCCTCCTGGACCACGACGGCTCCGTTCGCGACGATGAGTCCGTTCGTCAGGCTGTCGCCTCCGAGCAGTCCGGAGACCGCCCAGCCGCCGAGCTCGTTCAGCGCCGCGCCGCCCGCACCCAGGTCTTGCCACGCGCGACCGGCGACCGGCGAGTTCAGCCCCTCTTCCGCGACGACGGAGCCGTCCAGCCAAGCGACGTGGTCGGCCGCGACTCCGGTGTCGAGCACCGCGACGCAGATCACGCTGCCCGCGTCGTTGATGTCGAAGGCGGCGCGGGACGTCGAGAAGTTCTCGACGGGGTCGCTGTTCGCGCCGGTGAGGTCACCCACCTTCAGGAGCGCCGTCTCGCCGATGACGTTGCCGAGACCGTCGGTGTCGAAGCGCACGAGCGCGCGGTCGAACGTCGACCCCGAGGGGTCGTTCACCGCGAGCATGGTCAGCACCTGGTCCGCGTCGTTCAGCGCCGACGACTCGAAGCGCACGAAGGTCGTGCCGGCGGTGAACTGCGGCGCGGCCGAGGCCTGGCCCTTCTGCGCCAGCAGGCTGTCGTTCCAGTAGACGCCCATGTTGCCCGAGCTCGGCACGTCGCCCAGCCAGCGCGAGAAGGCGTGGTCGCCGGAACCGTTCACCGACACCGAGATCGTGCTGAACAGCGTGCCGCCGACCGGCGCGGACAGGGCCTGGTCGTCCAGGCTGACGACACCGGAGGGCGACAGCACGGCGTTCGGACCGGAGCCGTTGTTCGTCTCGACCTCGGCGATCCACGCGCCCGCGCCGTTGACGTCGAACTTGCGGATGTCGGAGACCGAGCCGGCGCCGGGGACGGCGTCGCCGGACTGCACCAGGGGCGTGATGGTCTGCGCGCTCGCGGCGCCGGCGAGAGCCGCGAAGGCCGCGAGTGAGGATCCGGCGAGAGCGATGGACGTCGTGCGTGTCATGGGGATCGCTGCGTGGTGGTCGAAGGAGCGGGACGGATCGACCGTAGGGCGGCGGCGAGGGGCCGCCATCGGGTCGATTCCCGACCCGCCGCGCGCGGGCGGCGCGATCCGCGGCGAGGGCGCGCTCGGCCTCCCGCAGCGACGACGGACCGCCTCGAATGCCGCGCGGTGAATATCGCGCGCGGTCGCGAATCTCCGCCGCGCGCGCTCGCGCGGGTCGGCCCGGAATCGAAGGCGCGGGCGCCCCTCCGTCGGAGGAGCGCCCGCGCGCGTGCGAGTGACCGACCGCGGGGCCGGTCACGCGAGCGACGTCACTGCCACTCGATCTGCAGGCCCTGGCTGAAGTTCGAGCCGCTGCCGCAGGGCGAGATCGCCGGGTCGCGGTACCAGTACTGGTAGTAGCGGGTGTCGCCGGGGTTCACGTTGCCGCCCGCCGCGATGTCGGTGACGGTCACCGCGTCGCCGCTGGCGTTGGTGAAGGCGACCTCGACGCGCTCCGTCGGGTTGCCCGTGCAGAGGAGGCCGTCCTTGAACGGGATCGCCTGCAGCGTGGCGCCCTGGACGAGCATGCCGGGTTGCGTCGGACGCGCCTGCGACGCGGCGAAGACCGTGTCGGCGCCGGCGACCGTGAGGCTGCCGCTGACCGTCAGGATCGCGCCGTGGCCCTGGGAGTTCTTGCACCCCTCGCCGGCGCCGGGCGTCGACTCGTTCAGGCAGGGGCAGGCCGCCAGCGAACCGTCGCCGAGGCAGATCACCGTCGGGCGCGGGCCGCGGTCGATCAGGAACGCGCCCTCGATGCCGCCGACGAGCTGCGCTTCGAAGATCACGTAGCGGCCGTCGTCGCTCATGCGGAAGCCGTCGGAGACGCCGCGCAGGGTGTCGACCACCAGGCCGCCGATCGTCGTGACGCCTTCCTGGACGACGAGCTCGTTGTTGATGAACAG
>JAUHYB010000404.1 GCA_030426745.1 bacterium | reverse complement strand
CCCGGCACGGTACCTTCGGCTACCACCGCGCCTTGACGTCGCGTTGACAACCGCCCGCGCGCTCCGCGTAGTCTCGGATCGATGGCGCGGCGGGAACTGTGGATCGCGGGGGTCGGTGCGGCCACGGCCGTGCTGCTCGCGGTCTTCGCGCTGGGGCCGTGGGCGGACCCGGCGGCGGCGCGGGCGCGGGCGCGGCGGGACCACGCGCGCGCGGCGCAGGCGAACCTGGCGGCGGCGTGGACCGCGCTGCGCGTCGACGGCCTGCCGGGCATCGCCATCGAGCCCGAGTACCGCTGGCGCGCCGGCGAGACCGGTCGACCGTCGCGGCGCGAGCCCCGGCCGGCGCGCGCCTCGGCCGCGGGCGGTTCGCGCGCGTTCGCGACGAAGCTGTCCGCCGCCGAGGTGCTCGAGGTCTACGACACGGACGCCGCCGCGGCGCTGGCGCAGGTGCTCGGCGCGCTCGACGACCCGCGCGCGTCGGACGGCCAGCGCGCGATCGGCCGCCTGCGCGCGGTGCAACTCGCGGCGCGCGCGGGGCGCGTCGACGTCGTGCGCGAACAGTGGGCGCTCGCCTCCGCGGAGCTCGACGGCGCGGAGACCGTCGACGGCTTGCCGGTATTGCTCTCGCTCGGCCTCGCCGCCGCGCGCGTCCTGCCGCCGGACGAGCGCTGCGCGATCGCGCGCGCCCTGTCGAGCGCGTGGGGGAGCGGCGCGCTCGCGCTCGCGGACGAGGCGCCGGAGGTCGAGGCCGGCGAGGGCATCGCGCCGCCGGTCGTGCGCGAGGACCCGGCGCTGGCCGCGCTGGCCGCGCGCCTGGCGTCGCTCGCGGCGGACGGCGCGCGCGACGAGGTTCGCGAAAGTGACGACGCCGCGGCCGCGACAGCGGACGACAGCGCGAGAGACCCGGGGAACGACAGCGCGAACGACAGCGCGAACGACGTCGCGCATCGACTCACGGACGCGGAGGACTGCCTCGACCCCGCCTTCCGCGCGCGGCGCGAGCGCTGGCGGGCCGTCGCGCTCGCCGGGCGCATCGGCGGCTTGCCGGAACCGCTCGACCTGGGCCGCTGGGAGCTGCGCGCGACCGCGGCCGGGCCGTTCGCGTTGCGCAGCGACGCGCGCGGTGCGCGCGAAGGCGCGTTCGTCGACCCGCGCGCGCTCGGCGCGGCGCTCCTCGATCGCGTCGCCGCGGCGCGCGACCGGGGCGCGTGGACCGTCGAGGTCGCGCCCGGCTCGCTCGTCGGCGACGGCGTGCTGCTGGGCGGCTGGCTGCGCGTCGCGCCCGACGGCGCCGCGGAACCGGCGTCGGTGCGCGCGGCGGGTCGCACGGCGCTCGTGCTGCGCTGGGGCCTCGTCGTCGCCGCGCTCGCGATCGCGTCGGCGGGATTCGTGACGGCGCGGGCCCTCGCTCGCGAACGCCGCCTGGGCGCGTTGAAGAGCACCTTCGTCGCGAACGTCAGCCACGAGCTGCGCACGCCGCTCGCGTCGATCCTGTTGATGTCGGAGAACCTCGAGGAGGGGCGCGTGCGCGACGAGTCGGCGCGCGGCCGCTACTACGCGAACCTGCGGCGCGAGGCGCAGCGGCTGTCGCGGCTCGTCGGCGACGTGCTGGACTTCGCGCGCCTCGAGCGCGGCGCGGGCCCGCGGCTGGAGCGCGAGGACCTGCCGCTCGACGCGTGGTGGGATCAGGTCGCGCGAGAAGCCGCCGACCGCGCGGCGCGCGACGGCGCGACGCTCGAGGCCGAGGCGCACGGGCTCGCCGGCGAGCACGCCGCGGCGGACGGCGAGGCGTTGCGACGCGTCGTGATGAACCTGGTGGACAACGCGGTGAAGTACGGCGTGGTGAACTCGGGGGCGGCGCGAGACGAAGGGTCCGTCGGAGCTCGCGAAGAGCGGCGCGCCGACGTCCGCGTCACCGCGCGCGTCGACGGCAACGCGCTCGTCCTGACCGTCGGCGACCGCGGCCGCGGCATCCCCGCGAACGAACGCGAGCGCGTCTTCGACGCCTTCCGTCGGCTGGACGACGGCGTCGGTCCGGCGGGCACGGGGCTCGGGCTGGCGATCTGCCGCGCGCTGGTCGAGGCGCACGGCGGGACGATCGCGGTCGACGCGAACGAGGACGGTCGCGGCGCGCGCTTCACGGCACGCGTTCCGCTCGACGGCGACGACGACCTGCACGACCATCACACGCAACGGAACGGGGACGGAACGGCATGAGCGACGCGCGCATCCTGGTGGTCGAGGACGAGGAGATCCTGCGCATGGCGCTGTGCGACGCGCTGCGCGCGGAGGGCTTCGAGGTGCTCGAGGCCGCCGACGGCGAGGCGGGACGCGACGCCGCGTTGCGCGAGGATCCCGACCTCGTGCTGCTCGACCTGATGCTGCCGAAGCTCGACGGCTTCGGCGTGCTCGCCGCGCTGCGCGCCGACCGCTTGCGCGCGCCGGTCGTGATCCTGTCCGCGCGCGGCGAGGAGTGGGACCGCATCCAGGGCTTCGAGGTCGGCGCGGACGACTACGTCGTGAAGCCGTTCTCGATGCGCGAGCTGCTGCTGCGCGTGCGCGCCCTGCTCGCGCGCGAGTCCGGCGGCGCGCCGGGCATCGCCGGCGACGCGCACGCGGTGCGGGTCGGCGCGGCGGTCGTCGACTTCGCGGGGTACGCGCTCGTCGTCGACGGCGAGCAGCGCGGCCTGTCGCGCAAGGAGCTCGAGCTGCTGCGCTACTTCCTCGAGCACGAGGGTCGCGTGCTGCCGCGCGAGGAGCTGCTCGACGGCGTCTGGGGCGCGGACGCCTACCCGTCGACGCGCACCGTCGACATGCACGTGCTGAAGCTGCGGCGCAAGCTGGAGCCCGATCCCGAGGGCCCGGTGCACCTCTTGACCGTGCACGGCGTCGGCTACAAGTTCCTGCGCAAGCCGGACTTGGGCGCGCGTTGACGACCCGTTGACGGGCCCGCGACGGCCCGGTGACAGGCTCGGGGCCCGGGCGTCGTCCACTGGGCACGTCGGACGCACCGCACCCATCCGCGGCGCGACCGGACGGCCGGGGGCCCGAGGGGCTCGGCCGGACGCTGGACCCGGCGCGCTGGCGCGCCGACGACCGAGGAGAGGATCGAAGATGCCGTTGCCGTTGACGAGAGCGCTGGTCGGACTGTGGGTGTTGCTGTGGACGCTGGGCGTGTGGGGGAACGCGGCGTACGGGCAAGGGGTGTCGGGGGCGGTCGCGGCCGCGTCGCCGGAGACGCAGGAGCGCG
>JAUHYB010000403.1 GCA_030426745.1 bacterium | reverse complement strand
GTCTCCGCGCGCCGACCCGTCGGCGCCTCCCCGAAGGTCCCGCCGAACGCCTGGAGCAACGGCACGGGCATGCCGCGCTTCTTGTGAGCGTACAGCGCGCGGCGCCGGCGCTCTTCGTCTCCCGAGAGCCCCCAGCCGTCGCCCGGCTTCGACGCGCCGGCCAGCGCCTCGCGCTCGATGCGCGGGTAGTGCCAGCGGCCCGAACCGTCGGGGTTCAACGCGCCGCCGACCGCGAGCATCGCGTCGTGCAGCTCCTCGGCGGTCAGGCGGCGGCCGTTCTGTCGCCACAGCGAGCGGTTCGCGGGGTCCGCGTCCCGCGCCGCGGCGTCCTCGACGATCGACGAGCGCCGGTAGGCCTCCGACATCAGGATCGTGCGGTGCAGCCGCTTCAGGCTCCAGCCGTCCTCGACGAGCTCGGCGGCCAACCAGTCGAGCAGCTCGGGGTGCGACGCCGGCTCGCCGCCCGCGCCGAAGTCGTTCGGCGTCGGGACGATGCCGCGCGTGAACAGGCCCTGCCAGACGCGGTTGGCCATGACGCGCGCGGTCAGCGGGTTGTCCGCGCTCGCGATCCACGACGCCAGCGCGGTGCGGCGCCCGGCGGAGCTCTCGGCGCTCGTGGGCACGCCGGCGGTCGCCGCGTCGTCGCCCGGCACCAGGGCCAGCGGGTAGCGCGGCGGCACGACGCGGCCCGGCGCGCGCACGTCGCCCAGGTGCAGGAAGCGCGTCTCGACCGGCGGACCGTCGCGCTCGGTCGCGCGCAGGATCCAGTCGCGGTCGCCCTCGAACCAGGCGCGGGTCTGCACCGCGTTGCGCTCGCCGGCCAGCGTCTCGTACTTCACGCGGTCGTACCCCTCGAGGCTGCGGCGCAGCTCGGGGACCCCGAGGTCCTCGCCCGCGACGCTCGCGGCCAGGGCCGCCTGTTCTTCGGTGCGCGCGGCGGCCGGCGTGGCGACGGCCGCGCGCGTCTCCTCGTCCACGGCGGCCAGGCGCTCGGCGAGGATCTCGTCGCGGCGCTGCGCGAGGATCGCGTCGAGCGCCTCCTGCAACGCCTCGACGTACGCGGCGCGGTCGCGCTGCCAGCGCACCCCGGCGCCCGGCTCGCCGTCGAACGGCAGGAGCACCGGTGAGTCCGGCGCGAACGTCAGGACGCGGTACGGCTCGACGTTGCGCACGAACGCCGTCAGTCCGTAGTAGTCCTCCTGCGAGATCGGGTCGAAGCGGTGGTCGTGGCACCGCGCGCACCCGACGGTCACGCCCAGGAAGCCCTCGGAGATCACGCGCACGAGGTCGTCGTAGTAGTCGGCCTCGGCCAGGAGCTCGTCGCTGGGCTCGGCCTCGAACGGGCCGAGGTGGTACCAGCCGGTCGCGATCCAGGCGTCGCGAGACCCCGGGTCGAGCTCGTCGCCCGCGATCTGCGCGGCGAGGAACTCGTCGTACGGCATGTCGCGGTCGAACGCGTCGACGACCCAGTCGCGGTAGCGCCACGCGTACGGCTTGGCCTGGTCGTACTCGAACCCGTCGGACTCGGCGTAGCGCACGACGTCCAGCCAGCGCGTCGCCAGGTGCTCCGCGTACTCGCGGCGGTCCAGCAGTCGATCGACCAGCTGTTCCCACTTGTCGGGGGCGTCGCTGTTCGCGTACGCCTCGACCAGCTCGTAGCCGGGCGGCAGGCCGAGCAGGTCGTAGTGCACGCGCCGCACGAGCTGTCGGTCGGTCGCGCGCGGCGCCGCGCGCAGTCCGCGCTCGGCGAGCGCCGCGTCGACGAAGGCGTCGATCGGGTGCGCGTCCGGCGCGGCGTCCGCGGGCAGGGCAGGGCGCTCGAGCGGCCGGAACGGCCACGCCTTCCGCGCGGCCGCGTAGTCGATGTCGCCCGCGCGCTCCGCGGGGTCCGCGGAGCCCGGCCACGGCGCGCCGCGGCGGACCCACTCCTCGAGGACCGCGCGCTCCTCCTCGGGCAGCGGCTCGTCCGGCGGCATGCCGTAGTCCTCGTCGACGAAGCGCACGCGCCGGACGAGCGCGCTCGCCTCCCAGTCGTGCGGGTCGATCGCCGGGCCCTCGTCGCCGCCGTGGACGAGCGCCGCGCGGCCGTCCATGCGCAAGCCGCCGCGCACCCGCGGCCGGTCGGGGCCGTGGCAGCGGAAGCACCGCGCCTCGAGCACGGGCAGGACCTCTTCGGTGAAGAAGCGGTCCGCGTCCGCCCCCGGCTCCGCCTCCACTCCCTGCGACGACGACCCCTCCGCGCCGGGGCCGAGCGAGGCTCCGACGACGAGGGATGTGGTCGCGACGAGCGCGAGGATGCGGGCGAGCGTGGACATGACGGCCTGGGCCCCCGCGGAAGAGCGGGGCGGAGGCGCCTCCCTGCGGTCCGAGTCCGCCTCCGCGAGGGAGGTCGGGGTTCCACCGGACGGACGGGCAGCACCTTCCTGCCCCCACTAGTCCCGATCGGGGCGAAGGGGGTCCGCTCGCCTGTGTAAACTCTGCGCGAAGCGCTCCGGGTCCCGCGATCCGGGAGGCCCCCGTGGAAGGGAACGACAGCTGCGATCGCGACCGCCGTCCGAGCACCGATCGGCTTCGCACGGTCACGGCTCGCGCGCGACGTCTTCCGCGCGAACCGACTCCCACACGAGGGGCCCACTCCCCCGCGCCGGTGGTCCTGCTCAGAAGTCGAGCGACAGCTGCCAGTCGCTCCAGCGCCCGACGTACTCGCCGACGCTCATCTTCCGCCGCGTGTTCGCGCTCGTCATGTAGCGCACCTTGCCGAACACCTCGCGCTCCGGACCCCACGCGCGGTCGAAGCGGCCGAGCACCCAGGAGATGCCGCTGCAGGAGTTCGGGTCGCGGCCGTCGAGCGCGTACTTGTTGTTCAGCTCGATCATCGTCGCGAAGGCTTCGCGGGGCGTGCGCGACCAGTGCAGGATCTTCTTGCCCCACAACATGCGCAGGTAGTTGTGGATGCGGCCCTCGACGCGCAGCTGGTTCTGCGCGGCGTTCCACAGGTCGTCGTGGGTCGCGGCGGTCTCGAACTGCTCCAGGGTGTAGACGTGCGGCCGCGGGTCGCGTTCGTGGTCCTCGAGCGTCTCGCGCGCCCACGCGGGGAGCGCGTCGTAGTCCTCGTGGCCGTCCTCGTGCGCGCACCAGCGGTAGCCCAGCTCGCGCCAGGTGACCAGCTCGTCCAGGAAGGCCTCGGCGGACGCGCTGGTGCCCCACCAGCCCTCGCGCTTGCCGCGCGCGTCGTCGCCGAGCTTCGCGGGCGACCA
>JAUHYB010000402.1 GCA_030426745.1 bacterium | reverse complement strand
ACGGGCCGAGCTCGTCGGGCAGCGACGCCTCGCCGCTGGGGATGTCCGAGATCGCGATCGAGCTGTAGCCGTAGTGCTCGACCGGCGTGCCCGCGGGGTGCGACATGTCGACGGTCGCCAGGTTCGTCGGCACGCGCGGGTCGGCGTCGTCCCACTGCACGCGCGCGTTCCGGCCGCCGAAGCCGGCGTTCGCGCCGGTCGCGTTGAAGCTGCAGTCCAGGCCGCCGGTCGCCAGCACGTACTCGACCAGCTCGTTGCCCACGCGCGCGACGCCGCGCTGCGGGAAGCCGTCGGTGTCCTCGACCGGCAGGAAGGTCGTCGACTCGGAGACCGACGAGGTCAGGCGCGTCAGGCCCGGTGTGCGCACGCCGTGCATCGTGCCGTTGACCAGCAGCGTCATCTGGTTCGGCGAGCAACCGCGCACGTCGACGTAGACGTGCGACCAGGTGTCGAGCGGCAGGCCGGGGCCCTCGCCGCCGCCGAGCGAGTAACGCACCTCGCCCTGGTCCTCCTCGGTCGTGCCGCCGTGGTCGCCGCCGGCGGGGATCACGCGCAGCACCAGGTCGCCCTGCTCGAACGCGAGGGTGACGCGGTCCGTCTCGTCCGAGCTGCCGCCCAGGTCCAGCAGCTGGCCGTCGGCGTGCGAGCGCGGCTTGACCCACATGGAGAACGACAGCTGCCGCATCAGGCCCTCGGAGTTCACCCACGAGAGCATCGGGTCCGACGGGTCGATCGAGACGATCTCGTCCAGCAGCGGGCGGCCCTCGAGGTCGCGCACCTCGCGGTCGAAGTGCATCACGCGGCCCGCGCGCGGGCCCTCCTCGTCCTGGCGCGTCGGCCACAGCTGCGCCCAGTGCTCGGGGCCGTCGTCCGCCGGGAAGGTGTGCTCGACCTGGACCGGCTCGTCGGTGTTCGGCGCCTCGCCGGCGACGCCGGGGACGTACACGCGGCCCTGGTAGGTGCCCATCGCCGGCCACAGGCGCGACGGCGGCGAGTAGGGTCCGTCGTACTGGCTGGTCGCCTCCGGCCCCGTCGACCACCACGCGGCGTTGCGGCCCAGGCGCAACGCGTCGTCGAAGTCCGACTGGCGGTGCCACAGGTGCAGCAGCTTCTCCTGCGGCACCATCACGGCGACCTCCTCGCGCACCTCGGCGTGGCGCGCGACGCCGCTCTGCGCGTTCACCATCGCGCGCAGGTCCGTGCGGTACACGTCGCGCGAGCGCAGGCTGAACGGCACGGTCGAGAACGACAGCAGCGCGTCGTTGGCGTTCAGCGCGTTGGTGTAGATCGCCAGCGCGTCGTACTCGTCGATGATCGCCGCGTCGCCGGCCAGCGCGTCGGGTTGCGTCGGCGCGTCGCCCGGCAGCGCCTCGATGCCGGCGGCGGGCAGGACGACCCAGCGCAGGAAGTCCTCGAGGTCGCCGAACGGGCGCATCTGCGCGACGAGGACGGCCAGCTCGCGCGCCTCGTTCTTCGTGACGCGCGTGTTGCGGCCGCGGATCTGCAGGTTGGTGAAGACCGCCTCCAGCACGTCGAGCGGCGCCGTGTTCACGTTCACCGGCCGCCGCGCGAGCACCTCGACGACCGCCTCGTAGGCCGGGTAGTCGTTGTCGACGGCGCGGTCCAGGTAGAGGATCCCGCTGCGGCTGACGCGCACGACCAGGAAGATCTCGCTGACCTCGCCGTCGCGGATGCGCACCGTCGCGCCCTCGTTGACGTAACGGTCGACGTCGACCGTCAGGCGGTCGGACTCGCCCGCGGCCAGCGGCGCGGTCAGGCGCAGCGGGCGCTGCCAGACCGACCCGGCGCCGATGCCGCCGTGCACCGTCGTCGTGCGCAGGAGCGCCTCGCGCCCGTCCGGGCCCAGGCCGCCGCCCGCGACGACCAGGTCGTCGACCAGCTCGAGCTGCTCGGGCGTCGTGAACGGCCGCAGGTCGCCCGCGCCGATGTCCATGCGCCACTGCACGGGCGCGAGCGAGCGCTGGTCGATCAGCGGCGCGCCGACGCCGTGCTTCGACGGCGGACGCGGCCCGGGCAACGCGCGCCCGTCCTCGTCGACGGCCGACCCGAGCCCGCGCTCCAGGTCGACCAGCTCGTTGTCCTCGATCCCGCCGTAGTGGATGAACTCGCCGCCGACGAACACCACGCCTTGCGGCGGCAGCGCGCCCGCGCCGGCGATCGGCAGGCGGTCGTCATCGGGCTCCACCGGCCGCGTGAAGCGCGTCGTCGTACCCATCAGGTTCGACAGGAGCTGCGGCGGCGCGCTCGACAGGTCGATCAGGCCGGCCAGGTCCGTCGCTTCGACGTCCCACATCACGCCCTGGTGGTCGCCCGCGTTCAGGAAGCCGTCCGGGAAGCGGTTGGTGACCGTCAGCTCCTCGAGCGAGTCGGAGTAGGCCGTCTCGTCGAGCGCGAAGTGCGAGCGCTCGAGCTCCGCGCGCGCGTGCAGCCGCGCCGTGTCGATCGCGGTGCGCGTCAGCGCGCGGTCGTAGAGCTGCGCGCTGCCCTGGTCGGTGTTGCGGGCCGACACCAGGAACGGCGTCAACAGCATCAACAGCGCCGCCAGCACCAGGATCACGGTCAGGAGCGCGAAGCCCGCGCGGTCGGTCCGGAGCGTCCTCATTCGACGTTCCCGTAGAGGCCGATGCGGATCGGGACGCGCGCGCCGTCGTCGAACTCGACGGCGACCTCGACCGGCTCGCGGTGCACGGAGCGGTCCAGGCCGCCGCCGGGCCAGAAGGTGATCTCGGCGGGCGTCTCGGCGGAGAAGGCGGCGCCTTCGGGCAACGCCACGACGTCGGACACGGCGACCGCGCTGACGACCAGCGTGTCGATCGCGCCTTCCCACACGCGCCGTCCGCCGCCCACGACCATGGCGCCCTCCAGCGGCGCGACCAGCGCGGACTCCTCCAGCTCGCCGACCTGGATGCCCTCGACGAAGGCGCGCAGGCGGTCGCGGTCGTAGGAGATCATCACGCGGCTCCAGCGGTTCGGCGGGAGCGCGCCGGGTTCGGTGTTCAGGATCGCCTTGCCGGCGTCGACGCGGTTGCCCAGCTCGTCGACGCGCAGCGCGCGGAACTCGATCTTCATGGCGCCGCCCGCGACGGCGTTCACCTCGACGGCGCGGCCGAGTTGCAGCACGCGGCCGCCGCCCGTCGTCTCGGGGCGCGCGACGAACTCGATCACGAACCCGTCGGTCAGCGTGAAGGCGGGGTCCTTCTGGACCGCGACCTGGTAGCCCGCCTCGGCCGCCGCGCCGA
>JAUHYB010000401.1 GCA_030426745.1 bacterium | reverse complement strand
GGACGGCTCGCTCGACCGCGACCTGCTCGCGTGCCTCGCCGAACACGCGGGCGGCCTGGAGCTCGTCTGCCACCGCGCCTTCGACCTGTGCCGCGATCCCTTCGAGGCGCTCGAGGAGCTGTGCGACCTGGGCTTCGCCGGCGTGCTGACCTCCGGCCAGGCGCCGACCGCGCTGGAGGGCGCCGAGCGCATCGCCGCGCTCGTCGAGCGCGCCGCGGACCGCATCGCGATCCGCGCGGCGGGCCGCGTGCGCCCGGAGAACGCGGCCGAGCTGATCGCGCGCACCGGCTGTCGCGCGCTGCACGCCTCCGCCGGCTCGCGCCGCGCGACGACGGCGCCGTTGCGCGCGGACGCCCCGCGCCTCGGCAGCGCGTCGGACGAGTCGAGCTGGATGGAGACGGACCCGCTGCTGGTGTTCGACCTCGTCGAAGCCGCGCGGGGGTGAAGCGCCGGCTGCGTACGTTCCCGCATGAACGCCGGCGCGGCCCTCCTGCGAGGACCGCGCCGGTCGTGAGTCGCGCCGGGTGTCGCGCGGACTCCGGGTTCAGATCCAGGTGATCTGCAGACCCTGCGTGAAGTTCGAACCCGTCAGGCAGGGCGAGCCGCCCGGGTCGCGGTACCACATCTGGTACCAGCGGGTGCCGCCGACCGCGGGGATCGCGCCGTTCGTCACGATCGAGCTGCTCGTCGAGCCGTTGCCCGCGGCGTCCAGCAGGATGACCTCGACGCGGAAGGTCGGGCCGCCCGTGCAGAACACGCCGTCCTTGAAGGGGATCGAGATGAAGCTCGCGCCTTGCACCAGGAGGGCCGGCATGCCGGGTCGGCACTGCGCCGCGTGGAAGGTCAGGTTGTCGAGCGCCACCACGCTGGTCCCCGTCGTGTAGAGGATGCCGCCGGTGCCGACCGAGTTCAGGCAACCTTCACCCGCTCCGAGCGCGCTCTCGTTGCCGCAGGGGCAGGGGATCAGCGTGCCGTCGCCGACGCAGGTCACCGTGCCGGGTCCGCACTCGTCCGGGACGCCGTCGCCGTTGAAGTCGGTGCTGGTCCCGTTCGCGATGTCGCAGTTGTCCGGCACGCCGTTGCCGTTGCAATCCGAAGCGGTGCCGCTGGCGAGCTCGCAGACGTCGAGGATGCCGTTGCCGTCACAGTCGCCGGACTCGCAGCCGTCCGGGATGCCGTTGGCGTTGCAGTCCGAGACGAGGCCCATCGCGATCGCCGCGGCGTCGTCGATGCCGTCACCGTCGCAGTCGTTCGCGGGGTAGAAGCGCGCGTCCGCCGCGTCGAGCTCGTCGCCGACGTTGCCGAAGCCGCCGCGCATCGTGGCGAGGCCCAGGTTCTCGGCCGCGTACAGGATGCCGGGGAAGGGCGAGAGGCCGCCGGGGACCGGGGGCATCAGGATGTCGCCGGGCTCGATCGGCAGGCCCATCAGGCTGTCGGGCATGCCGACGACCGCGGAGCCGCGCGAGACGCTGAACAGCAGCATGTCGTGCGCGCCGGTGGTCCACGAGTACGGACCGATGGCGCCTTCGTACACGCCCGTGCCGTTCTCCCAGATGATCAGCGCGTCCAGGTCGTCGGTGTTCGGACCCGCGAGGTCCAGGCCGAGCGCGCCGGCGGGCGCCCAGGGGAACGGCAGGCCGCCGGGCGCGAAGGTCGCGAGGACGTCGGCCGAGCTGAAGCCGTGGAAGGCCGCCGAGCCGCTGCCGGGGATGCCGGAGAGCGGGTCGAACAGGCCGCCCTCGAGCGAGAAGAACGCCGGGTAGAAGCCGTGCGGCGTCTCTTCGTCGAGCGCGTCGAGGTTGTCACCGGTCGTCGGACCGGGCATGAAGATCGGCATCGTCGGTTCCTTGATGCCGACGCCGGGGTACACGAAGCCCGTCGCGGACGGCAGGCCGTCGCCGTCGACGACGCCGACGTGGCCCGCGGGATAGCCGCCGGGAGGCAGCGGGCCGGGCGCGGTGCCGATGTCGGTGAAGACGTCCGCGGCGGCGTCGCCGACGGGGCCCTCGGTCATCACGTTCGGACCCGGCATCGGGATCGGCAGGCCCCGCGAGTACTCGTCGACGCTGAAGCGCAGCATGCCCGTCAGCGGGTAGGGGAAGGCCGGGTCCATCAGGTTGTCCAGGCCGTGCGACAGCGCGTCGACCTCGACGGTGCAGGGGATGCCCGGCGCGTGGCCGGCGCAGGGTCCGTAGCCGAACAGGCCGAGGTCGATCGGGACGGGGCCGCCGGGGCCGGCGGCGCGCTCGATCGACGGCGGGGCCAGGGGGCCGATCATCGGGAGCGCCGTCGAGGTCGACGGGTACAGGATGTCGCCCTCGGTGATCAGCGATCCCCAGGAGGAGTCCGGGACGGAGATCGTCGGGCCCTGGTAGTCGATGCTGAACTGGAACTGCGCCTCGGCGAGGGGCGCGGCGGCGCACGCGGCGGCCGCGGTCAGGAGCGTGGAAGTGGTGCGTCGAGAGGTCATCGGTCGGTCCTCGGGGTCGTGTCGGGGTCGCTGGTGGGTTGGTCGCGGCGCTCGCTGCCGCTTCCGGACACCCCCGAGTGAGGTCTGGACCGATCGCTGGACGGGAAGTTCGAGAAAAGCGGGGTGCCGGGTGCGAAATCACCGGGTCAGCGGAGCAGGGCGGCCTGTGGCCGCCCTGCTCCGCCATCCCGCTGATCCTGCACCCGGCACCCCCCGCGCTCAGTCGGCGTCGACCACCCTGGAGCCGGGCACCACGTCCACCCGGCCGTCCGCGTCGAAGCGCACCTGGCACTTCGTCCCGCCGTCGTAGTCGCGGGCGCGCAGCAACAGGGTCGCGGGCTCGCCGAAGGCCAGGCAGCGCGTCCCGCCCGGCGCGTCCAGCCCGCGCCACTGGCGCACGAAGGGGTTCGAGCGCCACTCGTCGCCGACCGTCGTCGCCTCCATGTGCCCGGGGTGCACGACCGTGTCGGGCGGTCGGCGCAGCAGCACGTCGAGGATCGATCGCCGCAGGTCGTCGAAGGTCGTGTGCGCGGCCCCGCGCGTCCCGCCGACCGTGCCGCGGAACAGCGTGTCGCCGGTGAACAGGTGCTCGTCGTTCACCAGGAAGGCGAGCTGTCCGACCGTGTGCCCCGGCACGTGCAGCGCGCGGATCGCCAGGCCGCCCGAGCGCAGCTCCTCGTCGCCCTCGAGCTCGCGGTCGAGGTCGCCGAACCACTCCGCCTCGGCGCGGTGTCCGCAGACCGGGCAGCCGTAGGCCCGGCGGAACTCGTCGTTGTGCGCGACGTGGTCGGGGTGGTGGTG
>JAUHYB010000400.1 GCA_030426745.1 bacterium | reverse complement strand
CCGATGCCCGAGGCGCAGCAGCAAGCGCTGCTCGAGCGCGGCGCGGCGCTGCCGGCCGAGCCGTACGTCTTCCGCGCGACCGCGGTGATGGTCGACGAGGGCTGATCGCCGCTCGATGACGACTTCGCGCGCGCCTCGCGACCTGCGCGAGCACCTGGCGCTCCTGCGGGAGCACGGCGAGCTCGCCGAGGTGCGCTGCGAGGTCGACTCCGACCTCGAAGCCGCCGAGATCCACCGCCGCGTCATCGCGGCGGGCGGACCGGCGCTCCTGTTCACGAACGTCCGCGGGAAGTCCTTCCCGCTGGTGACGAACCTCTTCGGCACGCGGCGCCGCGTGGAACTCGCGTTCGGCGACCGCGCGCCGCAGGTGATCGCCGACGTCGCGAAGCTGCCCGAGGAGCTGATGCCGCCCACGCTCGGCAAGCTGTGGGGCAAGCGGCGGCTGTTCGGCTCGCTGGCGAAGGTCGGCATGAAGCGCGTCGGTCCCGGCGCCGTCGCCGAGGTCGACGAACGCGACCCCGACCTGTCGCGGCTGCCCGCGCTGAAGACGTGGAAGCGCGACGGCGGCCCGTTCCTGACGCTGCCGTTGGTGCACACCGAGGACCCGCTGACCGGCGTCGGCAACCTCGGCATGTACCGCGTCCAGTGCTACGGCGGATCGGACGTCGGCGTGCACATCCAGATCCACCGCGGCGGCGGCAACCACCTGGCCGTCGCGGAAGAACTCGAGCGACCGCTGCCCGTCGCGATCCACCTGGGCGGCCCGCCGGCGATGATCCTGTCCGCGATCGCGCCCTTGCCGGAGAACGTGCCGGAGCTGCTGCTGGCGTCGTTGATGCTGGGCGAGCGCCTGCCCATGGGCCGCTCGAACGCGACGCCGCTGCCGTACGTCGCGACGTCGGAGTTCGTGCTGTGCGGCTCGATCCAGCCCGGCGCGCGCCGCCCCGAGGGCCCGTTCGGCGACCACTACGGCTACTACTCCGAGGTCCACGACTTCCCGTGGATGAAGGTCGATCACCTGCTGCGCCGCAAGGACGCCGTGTTCCCCGCGACGGTCGTCGGCAAGCCGCGCCAGGAGGACTTCTTCATCGGCGACTACCTGCAGGAGCTGCTGTCACCGCTGTTCCCGCTGGTGATGCCCAGCGTGAAGCGCCTGTGGTCGTACGGCGAGACGGGGTACCACTCGCTGTCCGCCGCCGTCGTACGCGAGCGCTACAAGCGCGAGGCGATGACGTCCGCCTTCCGCATCCTCGGCGAGGGGCAGCTGTCGCTGACCAAGTTCCTGCTGGTGACCGACGGCGACGTCGACCTCGCGGACTTCCGCGCCGTGCTCGCGCACGTGCTGGAGCGCACCGATCCGCGCGCCGACCTGTTCCTCCTGTGCAACGTGTCGATGGACACGCTCGACTACGCGGGGCCGCGCATCAACGAAGGGTCGAAGGGCGTGCTGCTCGGCATGGGCGATCCGGTGCGCAAGCCGCCGGCCGCCTTCCACGGCACGCCGCCGAACGACGTCACGGACGCGCGCGTGTTCTGCCCGGGTTGTCTGGTGCTGGAAGGTCCCGCGTTCGCCGACGACGAGGACGCCGCCGCGCGCTACGCCGCCGACCCGGCCTTCGCCGACTGGACGCTGCTGGTGCTGACCGACGACGCCGAGCGCGCGACGCGCAGCGCCCAGAACTTCCTCTGGACGACCTTCACGCGCTTCGACCCCGCGACCGACATCCACGCCGCCCGCGCCGAGCCCCTGCGCGGCCACCTCGCGCACCACCCGCCGCTGTGCGTCGACGCGCGCATGAAGCCGTCGTATCCCGAGGAGCTCTTCTGCGACGAGGAGACCGCCGCGACGGTGGACCGCCGCTGGGGCGAGTACTTCCCGGCGCGCGACGTGGAGATGGGCGACTCGGACCGGGCGCACCTGGACTGAGGGCCCCGCGGACCGAACGCCGCCGCCGGGTGCGCGACCTTCACGCGGCCTGCGAACCCCGTCGAAACGCGCGAGCGGGTACGCTCTCGCGCATGCGCTCGCTTCCCACGCTCGCTCGTCGCGCCGCCGCCCTGTTCGCGGTGTGCGCGTTCCTCGTTCCGCTGGTCGTGTTCGCGTCGACACAGTCGACACAGAGGGGCGGCGCGGATCGGATCGTGCTGGACATCGAGACGAACCCCTACTCGTTCCTGTCGTTCCAGCCGATCGACAACGTCTACCTGCTCGCACCGGACGGCCGGCGGATCGCTCCGTCGGACCAGGAGTTCGGCAACTACTCCTTCACCGAGCTCGAGCACGACGAGTACGGGCTGCGCATCGACGACCCGCGCTTCCAGCGCCTCGAGCGCGAGGGGCTGAAGCCCGGGAAGCGCGCGCTGGCGTGGTTGCGGCCGAGCTCCGGCGTGGTGCTCGACGTCGTCGACGCCGCGACCGGGGAAGCGGTCGAGCGCTACGGCGTCTCGGCGCGCCTGGTCGACGCGGAGTGGCGACCGAACACCTACGACCTGCAGTCGCGTCGCCGCCGCCCGCCCGCCGACCACTTCCACCCGATCCCGCCGGCGCAGCGCTTCGCGCTGGCGATCGACTCGAAGGACCACGGGCTGATCGAGATCCCGCAGGAGGCGCTGGCCGCCGGTGAGCGGCGCGAGGTGCGCGTCGAGCTGCACGCCGCGGTCACCGTGCGCGGCCGGATCGTGCGACACGACGGCGTCACCCCGGTCGGCGGCGGTCGGGTGATGCTGCGCAGGCCCGGCGACGCGGTGACCAGCTACGAACCGCGGACGTTCTCCACGCCGCCGCAAGTCCCGCCGCTGCTCTACACCGACGTCGACGCGAACGGCGAGTACTCGTTCGAGTGCGCGCCGGGCACTTACGCCCTGCACGTCGTTCAGGACGAGTGGCTCGACGCGTCCCTGGACCCGGTCAGCATCTCCGCCGAGGGCGTCGACGGCCTGGTCGTCGAGCTGCCGCCCACGTGGTCGATGCGCGGTCGCGTGTCCGGCGGTGACCTGAACGCGATCCGCGGCGCGGTCGTGCGCGCGTATCCGCGATCGCCGTACAAGCACATCATCATGGCCGATCGCGTCCCGCTGCGCGTCGCGACGGTCGGCGACGACGGGTCGTTCGTGATCGGCTTGCTGCCCGAGGGCGACGTCCTGTTCCAGCTCCAGGCGTGGCCGACCCACGACGAGTCCGGACGCGCCGCGTACGGGTCCCCGCCGGAGATCGACCTGGGCGTGCAGAGCGCAGGCCCCGGCGCGACGCTCTCCCACGACTTCGTCGTGA
>JAUHYB010000399.1 GCA_030426745.1 bacterium | reverse complement strand
GCCGCGACGACCGCCACGCGCGCGTCGCCGTGATCGACCGGTCGGGCACGCGCATCCAGGCGTTCAACCTGGAAGGCCGCTGCTACGGGACCTTCCCGGGCTTCGGCGCGGCCTGATTCGCTTGCGCGGCGCGCGCCGCCCTCCAGAATGGTGCGCATGGAGAGCCGGAGCAGCTCGCGCGGGCGCGTCGCGCTCGTCGTCGCGGCGGCGGTGTGCCTCGCGGCGCTCGCGGGCGTGTTCGTGTGGCTGGACGACGACGCGCCGCGCCGCGACACGGTCGACGGCCCGGCGGGGTCGCGCGAGGTCGCGACGGACGGCGGCGCGCTGGACGCGCTGGTCGTCGCGCGCGAGGATTCCGCGCGGGCGCCCGGAACCGCGCTCGCGCCCGAGCGCACCGTCGCGCTGGCGGAGGATCCCGCGGCGGCGGTCGCGACCGACTGCGTGGTGCGCGGCGTCGTGCTGGACGACGCGGGCGCGCCGATCGCGAGCGCCGGGGTGGTCGCGTGGGGCGGCGACGACCCGCTGCGCGTCGCCTGCGACGCGAACGGCGGCTTCGAGATCGCGTGGCCGTACGACGCGCGCCCGCGCCTCGTCGTCGACGCCGCCGGATACGCCTCCGCGCACTTCGGCAAGGCGGACTGCGGCGACGAGGTCGTCGCGCGCCTCGAGGCCGCGGCGACGCTGCGGGTGCGCGTGTACCCGACGACCGACGGCTGGTGCCACCTGACCGTCGCGCCGGTCGGCGGCGACGGCGCGACGATGTCGATGGTCAGCGTCGAGCCCGAGGAAGGCGGCGCGTACGTGTTCGACGACGTGGACCCGGGCGAGTACGTGGTCAGCGCGGTGCACGGCGACGCCGGCGAGGCGTTCGAGCGCGTGGACCTGCCCGCCGGCGCGACCGCGGACGTGGCGCTGCACCTGGCGCGCGTCGTCGCGCTGCGCGGCGTCGTCACCGACCGCCGCAAGAACGCGCCCGTCGCCGGCGCGGAGGTCACCGTGCGCCCGTCCTCGCAAGGCGTGTCGCGCGACGACGAGCGCGAGTACCGGCAGACCACGACGACGGACGAGGACGGCGCGTACGCCTTCGATCGCGTGCGCGCGGGCGAGGTGCTCGTCGAGTGCACGGCGCCCTGGGGCGCGGAGCTGCGGCGGCGCGCGTCGCTGGACCGCGAGCCGAGCGGCGCGACGCTGGACTTCCGCGTGCCGCCGCCGGGCGCGCTCGCGGGCACGGTGCGCGACGCGAACGGCCGCCCGGCGCCGGGCGCGACGGTGCGCCTCCACGTCGAGCGCGTGCGCGGCGCGCTGCTGGACGCCGAGCCGCACGAGGACGCGCTGTGGCGCAAGACCGACGCGAACGGCGCCTACGCCTTCGACGACGTGCCGGTCAACGAGGACCTGTGGCTGCAGGCGACGTCCGCGGACGGCGACGCGCGCTCGCAGCTGCGCCGCGCGCGCGCCGCGGTCGACGACGGCCGCCGCGGCGTCGACCTGGACCTGCGGCCGCTCGTCGCCTGGACGGGGCGCGTCACCTCGGCGGACGGCGCGCCGGTCGCGGACGCGGAGGTCGAGCTGTTCCCGCGCGTGCGCGGCCGCGACCCGCGCTGGGCCGAGGTGCGCACGGACGCGGACGGCGCGTTCACGATCCCCGGCGCGCTGCCCGGGACCTACCGCTTGCGCGTGCGGCACGACGCCTTCCTCGCGACGTCGCGCGACGTCGAGTGGACCGGCGGCGCCGCGCCCGAGCTGGACGTCGAGCTGGAGCCGGCGGGCGTCGTGACGCTGTACGCGGTCGACGAGCACGGGCGCGCGGTGCCGCGGTCGTCGTTGCGGCTCGTGTCGCGCGACGACACCGAAGCGGACGCGTTGCGCGGCGACCGCGTCGGGTCCGGCGATTACGGCGTGACGCGGTTCACGCGCGTGGCGCCGGGGCGCTACGCGGTGCGCGGCGGCGCGCGCGACCACGCGGCCGTGCCCGAGGGCGCGTACGAGCTCGACGTGCGGCCCGGCGACGACCTGGCGCTCGACGTCGTGCTGGATCGCGCGCCGCGCCCCGAGCCGACCACGGTCGTCGGGTCCGTCACCGACGAGACGGGTGCGCCGCCGCAGCGCTTGCGCTTCGCCGACCGCCGCGGCGGCACGCTGTCCGTCGTGGACGGCCGGTTCCGCTTGACCGGCGCGCGGCCGGGCAAGACGCGCCTGACCGTCGTCGCGCTCGATTGCATGACGCACACCACCGAGCCGCTCGTGCTGGAGCCCGGCGCCGAGTACGACCTGGGCGCGATCCGGCTGGACCCCGCCAGCCGCGTGGAGGTCGAGGTCGTCGACGCGGAGGGCGCGCCCGTCCGCGACGCGCGCGTGCGCCTGATCGCGCTGCCCGAGTCCGCCGGCGGGCGCGGCGCGAACAGCGGCAACCTGCGGCCGCGGTCCGACCGCCGCGACCCGGGCCTGTTCCCGCGCGTGCCGCGCTTCGCGTGGACGCTGCGCGTCGACCACCCGGACCACCCGCGGCACGAGCAGCGGCTGGACGTCGTCGATCGCGTGGTGCGCGTGCGCGTCGCGCTGCCGCCGCGCTAGGATCGCGCGCATGGCGAGGACCGATGAGCGCCCCGACGACCCGCGCGCCCCGATCGCCGCGATCGACGTCGGCACGAACACGATCCTGCAGCTCGTCGCGCGGCGCGGCGCGGACGGCGGGCTCGACGTGCTCGACGACCGCTGCGTCACCGCGCGATTGGGCGAGGGGCTCGTCCCCGGCGGCGCGCTGAAGGACGAGGCGGTCGCGCGCGCGGTCGACACGGTCGCGGACCTGCTGGACCGCGCGCACGAGCTGGGCGTTCCGTCGGATCGCGTGCGCGCCGTGGGCACCGCCGTGTTGCGCCGCGCGACCGACGCCGCGCGCTTCGTCGACGCGGTGCGCGCGCGCACGGGGCTCGCGGTCGAGACGCTGTCCGAGGAGGACGAGGCGCGCCTGGGCTTCCTGGCGGTGACCGGCGACGGGGCGGGCGCGAACGCGTGGATCGTCGACGTCGGCGGGGGATCGACGGAGGTCGCGGGCGACGGCGGCGCGCTGCGCGTGTCGGCGCCCGTCGGCGCGGTGACGCTGTCCGCCGAACACGGCGCGTACGCGGGCGACGCGAAGAGCTTCGACGCGCTGTACGAACGCGCGCGCGCGGCCTGCGCCGCCTTCCCGTCGCTGCCGGGCGGCGCGACCTTGATCGCGCTCGGCGGGACGGCGAGCAACCTGGCCTGCTTGGATCTCCAAGAACGCAGCTTGGAT
>JAUHYB010000040.1 GCA_030426745.1 bacterium | reverse complement strand
CCGGAAGGCCGCCGCTGCGCCGCTAACCCGACGATTTCGCACCCGGCACGGTACCTTCGGGTACGGCGCGCCTGCGCGGTACCGCCCGTGCGCCCAGGCGCTATCATCCTCGCCATGTTCGGGAAGCTCCTCTCCGCCTTCCGCGGCAAGCCCGCCCTCATCAAGGGCGCCGGGCGCCTCGAGGAAGGGCAGTCGAAGCGCGTCGAGCTCGGCGACACCCTCGCCGGCGGCGTCGCCGTGATCCTCTGCCGCGTCGACGGCAAGCTGCTGGCCCTCGACGATCGCTGTCCGCACGAGGACGGCCGCATCGTCCCCGGGCCGCTGGCGGACGGGCGCTACGCCGTCTGCCCGCTGCACAACTACCGCTTCGACCCGAAGACCGGCGCGCCGGCGAACGCGTCGTGCAAGAAGGCGCGCACGTACAAGGTCCGCGAGGCGGACGGCGACGCGGAAGTCTGGATCTAGCGAGGTGAGCGCGATGGAAGCGAAGACCGAGGACGCGACGCCGCAGCCCGCGCAGGGCGGCTGGGACACCTTCCGCAAGGCGCTGCCGCGCGTGTTCTCGAAGCGCTGCCCGCAGTGCGGCGACGGCGCGCTGTTCGCGCGGCGCTACTCCCTGCACCGCGACTGCTCGAACTGCGGCCTCGTCTACCGCCGCGAGCAGGGCAGCATGACCGGCTCGATGTACCTGTCGGCGGCGGTCACGGAGATCTTCGCGGCCGGCGTCGCGCTCGGCCTGTTCTTCCTGACCGACCTGACGCTGACCGCGATGCTGGCCATCGGCTTCGCGCTGGTGATCGCGTTCTGCGCCTGGTTCCTGCCGCACTCCAAGGCGATCTGGGTCGCGGTCGAGTACGCGACCGACGTCGGCAACGACGAGGACTGGGTCGATCCGCGCTGACCGATGCCCGAGCTGCCGGAGGTCGAGACCGTCGCGCGGCTCGTGCGGCCGAAGCTGGAGGGGCGGCGGCTGGGCGCGGCGATCGTGCACTGGCCGCGCACCGTCGGTGACGCGGGGCCGGACGCCTTCACCCGCAACGTCGAGGGCGCGCGCGTCGCGCGGGTGTGGCGGCGCGCGAAGTACGTCGTGTGCGACCTGGAGCGCCGCGGCAGGCCGGCGGGGCACCTGTCGATCCACCTGCGCATGACCGGGCGGCTGCACGTCGAGCCCGCCGCGGCCGAACCGTCGCCCTACGCGCGCGTCGAGGTGCCGCTGGACCGCGGCGGCGTGCTGCGCTTCGTGGACGTGCGCAAGTTCGGGCGCTTCGAGTACCGGCCGACGCTGGACGGCGTCTTCGACCACCTGGGTCCCGAGCCGCTGGGCGACGAGTGGGACGCGGCGCGCTTCGCCCGCGAGCTGCGCGCGCGCAGCCGGCAGCTGAAGCCGCTCCTGCTGGACCAGTCCTTCCTGGCCGGCCTGGGCAACATCTACGTCGACGAGGCGCTGCACCGCGCCGGCCTGCACCCGCTGCGCCGGTCGGACCGGGTGCCCGCGGCGCGCGCGCGGCGGCTCCACGACGAGATCCGGGCCACGCTGGCCGAGGCGATCGAGCGCGAGGGCTCGTCCTTCGACACCTTCTACCGCACGCCGGAGGGGCAGCCGGGGTCCTACCAGCACCAGTTCCGCGTCTACGGGCGCCAGGGGAAGCCCTGCCGGACCTGCGGGCGGACCCTGGTGAAGATCGTCGTCGGCCAGCGCGGAACCCACCTGTGCACCCGCTGCCAGCCGGCGCCGCGCCTGCTATGATCCCGCCGCCATGATCGAGACGAGCGACTTCAAGCGCGGCCTGTGCATCCAGTTCAAGGGTGCGCCCATGCAGATCCAACAGGTCAGCTTCTCCACGCCGACGGCGCGCGGGGGGAACACGATCGCCAAGACGAAGCTGCGCAACCTGCTGACGGGCCAGCTCCTCAACGAGTCGATCCGCGGCGGCGAGAAGTTCGACGAGGTCGACCTCGAGCAGCACGACGCCAGCTACATGTACAGCGACGGCACGAACTGGCACTTCATGGACAACGAGAGCTTCGAGACCTTCGAGTTCTCGGCCGACGACCTCGGCGACGTCACGGGATACCTGAAGGACGGCCAGGAGGGGCTGCGCGCGCTGTTGATCGACGGCGCGATCGTCAGCGTCAGCCTGCCGATGACGGTGGACCTGGCAGTGACCGAGACCGATCCGGTGATCAAGGGCGCCACCGCCAAGGCGCAGCTCAAGCCCGCGACGCTCGAGACCGGTCTCGTCGTGCAGGTTCCTTCTTATCTGACGGCCGGTGAGATCGCCCGCATCGACACGCGAGACGGGCACTTCGTGGAGCGAGTGAAGTCATGAGAATCCAACACGTCCTGGCCTGTGTGCCCTTCCTGTTCACCAGCTGCGCCGACGACCACGGCCACAGCCACGGCCCCGACGGCCACACGCACGACGGCGAGACCGAGGAAGTCGTGATCAAGTGCGGCCCCTGCGGGATGGACATGCCCGCCGACGCGGAGCGCGTCGAGATCGCCGGCATGGAGTTCGTCTTCTGCGGTGAGACCTGTCAGGACGCCGTGATGAAGGACCCCGCGCGCTTCAAGGAGTACGCGGTCACGCACTAGTCCCGCGCAGTCGTCCCGCGCAGTCGCCCTGGGGCGTCGTCCCGGACGGCGCCCGGATCGACGAGACAAGCGGTCGACGACGCGACAAGCGCGGGAGGGGAAGCGGTGCCGCGGCATCCCTTCCCCTCCAGCGCTTGTCGCTTCGATCGCTCGTGTCGTCGACCGCTCGTCTCGCCGATCCGGGCGCGGCGCTAGCCGAGCCGCGCGCGCCAGGTCTGCTCGATCTCCGGCACCTGCGGCCACTGCTCGGCGCACATCGACAGGTAGAGCGTGACGTCCTCCGGCGCGTGCGCCGCGTCGAGCTCGCCGAGCGCGCCCTCGAGCTTCGCCGCGTCCGGCGCGTTCGAGTCGAGGTCCTGGATCATCCCGTCCTCGTGCTCGACGCCGGTCTTGTCGAGGAAGCCCGTCACCAGGTCCTTGTGGTGCTTCAGCAGGTAGGTGCCGAACAGCTCGTAGGCGAGCTCGGCGTTCCCCGCGCGCTCCACGACCATCCGCGCCCGCTTCGCGCGCTGCTCCATCGGCAGCTTCTTGATCGCGTGGGGGCGGAACTTCATCAGCTTGGCGACTTCGCCGTCGAGGGGGCCGTAGCCCTGGTTCTCGAGGGACTGGTAGATGGCGAGGAAGCGCTCGTCGCTGAGGTTCTTGAGCTGCTCGACGACCTGCATGAGGGGCTCTCCGGAGGGGTGGGGCGGATTCGAGGCGGAGGAGTCTATCCGCGCCCCCGCGCCTTGTCATCCCGGTCGCGCGCCCCCAAGATCGCCCGCGCCCGATGACCATCCCCCAGCCGCACCCCCCGAGCTCGCCCACGGCGCCGACCGCCGGGCGCATGACCCGGGCCGACGCGACCTACACGGTCCTGGCCGCCAGCTTCGCGGTCGTGCTCGTCCTGACGAACATCGTCGGCACCAAGCTGTTCGTGCTGTTCCCCGGCGGCGGGCCGTCCTGGCTCAACGGCGGCGAACCGGTGACGCTGACCTCCGGCATCATCACCTACCCGCTGACCTTCTGGCTGACGGACATCGTCTCCGAGCTGTGGGGCCGCCGCCGCGCCGACCTGATGGTCATGCTCGGCTTCGGCATGAGCCTCCTGATGCTGGGCATCCTGCACGTCGCCGTGCTCCTGCCCGCCAGCCCCTTCTGGACGATCCCCGACCTCGGCTTCGCGACCGCCGACGAGATGCAGGGCGCCTTCGTCGCCGTCTTCCAGAACCCCAAGCTGCTGCTGTTCTCGTCGATGCTCGCGTACCTCACCGCGCAGCTCTTCGACGTCCGCCTCTACCACTTCTGGTGGCGCGTCACGAAGGGCCGCCACATGTGGATCCGCAACAACGGCAGCACGATGATCTCGCAGCTCGTCGACACCGCGATCGTCAACGGCATCTTCCTGCGCTGGGGCTTCGGCATGGAGTGGGACGCCGTCCTGCAGGTGATCGTCGCCGTCTACCTCTGCAAGGTCGCCCTGGCGATCGCCGACACCCCGCTGCTCTACCTGGGCCGCGCCGTCCTGCGCCGCTTCCTGGGCCTGTCGGCCTCCGACGCGCCGACCAGCGCGCCGCTCGCGTAGCGACGGTGGAGCGCGTCGAGGCGCGCTACTTCGACTCGGCTTCGTCCGGCAGGTAGATGCCGCTGATGATGTTCGCCGTCGTCCGCAGCCGACCGAGCATGTACTCCTCGATCGCCGCGGCTTCGAACGCGTGAGCGCGAGGCAGCGGGATGGACCGCGCGAAGGCCGCGTCGCGCCACTGCGGCTCGGCGTTCGCCGCGTTCACCTTCTGCAGGTGCGAGTGCAGGCGAACGCCCATCGTCGAACCCAGCGATGCCTTGCCGATGTACACCAGGCGGTGCTTGACCGTGTACATCACGTACACGCCCGGCAGCGTCGCGTGGGGCCAGTACTCGTCCTTCGACGTCAACGACACCTCGTGCGAGAGCACGAGCGGGCCGAGCCCGGGACGCGGAAGCTGACCGTTGAACTCCATCAGGACGGCCATGAGGTCGTCCAGCGTGCTGTATCCGTCCGGGGCGCTCGTGACGATGGATCGATTCATGCGTGGCTCGCGCGTCTACCAGCTCAACGCCAGGAACAACGTCACCTGCAGCTGCCGCAGGTTCGCGTCGAAGGTGACGCCGTCCTGCGTGTCCTCGAACTCGTCGAAGGGAGCGAGGAAGCGGACGTCGAGGCCCACGCCGACGGCGTCGCTGATCGGCGCCATCGCGGAGGCCTTCGCGTAGGCGCCGAAGCCCTCGTCCTGGAACGACAGCTCGCCGCTGCCGCTGATCTCGGTGTCGACCGTCGTGTCGAGGTAGGCGAGGCCGAGGCCGACCTCGGTCTCCAGGCCGCCGATGCGCGCGAAGGGGTAGTTCAGGCCCACGTGCATCTCGTTCAGCTTCTTCTCGACCTCGGCCTCGCCGAGCCCGAAGCCGGAGAGCGTGTTCCCGCCCTCGCCGTCGCTGAACGACTGGAAGGCGCCGACCTCCACGCCGATCCTCTCGCGCGCCGGAGAGTAGACGTACTCCGCGCCCCAGGTCGTGTCGTCGCCGCTGCCGGTCGACAACTCCTCGACGACGTCCTCCGCCGGGAAGTGCGTGCCGCCGTGCAGGCGCAGCGAGTGCGTCCGGTGGATGCCGGTCGCGGTGCAGCCGACGAGGCCGGGCAGGAGCGCGGTAAGGATCGACAGCGACGCGGCGGAGCCGAACCGGCGGGCGGGGGGGCGGCGGCGCGGCTCGGGCGGGAGCGGCGCGCGGACGTTGGGATCGCGGGGGGGGCGCATGGCAGGGATCGGGCGGCGCGCGTCGATCGCACCGCCGACGAGAGGATCGCGCTGCCGGCGAGAGGAGTCAACGACGGCGCGGGGGGGCGTCCGCGCCGCGGCTCCACGCGCGGGCGAGGAGAATCGCCTGTCCGGACCGCGCGCTGCGTGCTAGCGTCGACGATACGCCGCGCCGCTCCCGCGCGGCGAAGGGGGAGTCATGAAGTATTCGACGCCGCCTGCCGCCCGTCTCGGCCGGATCCGTACGCGACGCCCCGCGCGCGTCGCGCTGGTGCTCATGGTCGCTGCCGTACTTGCGGTGGGCATGCTCGCGACCAGCGTGCGCGCGAGCTGGGACGACCTGCGCGACTGGCTGCGGCGCGGCCCGGCGGTGCACGGCGCGGTCGTGCTCGACGGTTCGCCGACCGCGGACGGCCTGCTGCACCTGCGCCCCGTCGACGGACCGGCGGACGCGGAGCTGGTCGTGGCGGTGCGCGACGGCGAGTGGACCGGCTACTTGCCGCCCTGGAGGCGACGCGCGCCCGAGCGCTACGAAGTCGTGCGCGCGCGGTTCCACGGCGAGCGGGCCGTTCCGTTCGACGCGAGCATCGTCGAGCGCGGCGCGGACGACCGCTTCGTGGTGCGACTCATGGCGCCCGGCACCTTCGACTTCGAGGTCGTCTCGACCGACCCCGAGCACTTCGTGGACGAGCTGGAAGTCTTCCTGGCGCCGCGCGCGTCTACGCAGTTCGTCGACTCGTTCCACGACCTGTCGCCGCGCAGCGTCGAGGGGTTTCCGCGGCCCGACTTCGCGTACCTCGAGCCGCTCGCGGTGCAGCGCGAGTCGTCGCGGCGCGCGAGCGTGACGATCCCCGCGACACGGGACCTCGACGAGTCGGTGTTGTGGGTCGGCGCGCCCGGCTTCGCGTGGCGTCGCTTGAACTGGAACGAGTCCTCGCTCGCGCGCGTCGTCGTCGAGCTGCAGCCCGGCGCGCGGCTCGACCTCGACCTGGAAGGGCGGCCGGCCGACGCCTCCGTCCTCGTGCGCCTGCACCGCTACGACTACGAGCGCGGCGCGCTGCGCCACGAGGACCGCGTCGTTCGCGGCGACGAACCCGCGAGCTTCGATCGCTTGCCGCCCGGCAACTACTGGGTCGGCGCCGGCGTGTGGGGCAACCGTACGTTCCTCGTCGACGAACCCGCGATCGTGGGCGCGGGCGACCGCGTGATCGTTCGCGGCGCGTGGCGCGAACCGACGCCGGCAGACGCGCTGCGTTACGAGCAGTACCTGCGGTGGGGTCGCGTGGAGCGCGAGCCCGCGAACGCGCGATCGCCGCGCTCCAGCGGTTTATCCGGCGGGACCGGCGACGGCTTCGTGTTGCGACTGCCCGACGCGCGCAAGCCGTCGCTCGGCATCCACGAGCGCGACGTGTGGGGTTGCTGGGTCGACGCGGTGCGTTGCCTCGACGAGACCGGGCGGCCCGTGAACCTCTCCGCGGGTTGGAGCCTGCCCGACGCCGCCGTCGAACCCGTCGACGTGTTCCTGTCGACGTGGGACCTGGGCGACCACGCGACGCTCTTGTTCGAACCGCTCGAACCGGACGCGTGGTTCGCGCCGCGGTACTTCGAGTGGGGCGACGACGCGGACCGCCGGATCTTCTCGGCCCGACGGTCCGAAGTCACGCTCGTGCCGGTCGATTGACGCGCCGGGCGCGCCGCGCGCTCAGTCCCGCTTCGGCGCCTCGACGTAGAACGGCCCGATCGCCAGACCGTCCAGGCGTCCGTCGAGGAAGGCGCGGATCGCGTCGGCCGGGGAGCAGACGATCGGCTCCTCGTGCATGTTGAAGCTCGTGTTGATCAGGCAGGGGATGCCGGAGAGCTTCTCGTACTCGGCGACGATGTCGTAGTAGCCGGGGTTCTTGTCGCGCTGGATCAGCTGCGGGCGCGCGGTGCCGTCGACGTGCACGGCGGCCGGGCACTTCTCGATCATCCACTCGGTGCAGTCGAAGGTGATCGTCATGAACTGCGCGGTGTGCTCGGCGCCTTCGAGGCCGCGGTAGCACTCGTGGCGCTTCTCCCACAGCGTGACGGGCGCGAAGGGCATGAACTCGGTGCGGCCCAGGCGCTGGTTCAGCCACTGGTTCACCTCGGGTTCGCGCGCGTGGTAGAGGATCGAGCGGTTGCCGAGCGCGCGCGGGCCGTACTCCATGCGTCCGTCGAAGCGCGCGACGACCTCGCCGCCGTGAATGCGCTTCGCGACTTCCGCCGCGAGGTGGTCGGGGCGCGTGAACGTCAGGCCGGCTTCGCGCAGCGCGGCTTCGACCTCGGCCTCGGTGAACTCGGGGCCCTGGTAGGCGGAGTCGAACGGATCCGCCACGCCGCCCTGCCACGTCGCCGCCATCGCGGCGCCGGACGCGCAGCCGCCGTCCCCCATGTTCGGGTAGACGAAGATGCCCTCGACGCCTTCCACCTCGTGGATGCGCTGGTTCATCTTCACGTTCGCGGTGACGCCGCCGGACAGTACGACGTTCTTCAGGCCCGTCGCCTCGATCCAGTGGCGGATCGTGCGTTGCGCGACGACTTCCAGCGCGTGCTGCCACGCCGCTGCGACGTCGATCATCGGGTACCGCGCGGCCAGGTGGCGCGCGAAGAAGGTGTTCAGCACCTCGACGATGCGGAATTCGCCGCCGCGCTGTTCGAAGCGCGACAGGACGACGTCCTCCAGCACCTTCGTGTCGCCGTAGGCGGCCAGGCCGACGATCTTGCCCGCGTGGCGGTCGGGCGTGAAGCCGAGCGCGCCGGTGACGGACTCGTAGAAGCTGCCCAGCGAGTAGGGGAAGCGCAGGCCGTGCTGGCGCTTCAACTTGCCGCCGCGGCCGATCGAGACCGAGCCGGCCAGGCCCGACCCGTAGCCGTCGAGCGTCACGACCAGCGCCTCGTCGAAGCCCGACGAGTAGTACGCGTTCGCGGCGTGCGACGCGTGGTGTTCGGAGTGGCGCAGCTTGCCGTCCAGGCCCAGCGCCTTCAGCTCGCGCAGCAGTTCCTCGTTCCAGTGCCTGTGGTCGGCGACCGCGCGCTCGCGCCACGCGGCGGATTCCTTCAACGACGTGCGTTGCGACAGCGGGCCGACGCCGAGCAGGCGATAGGCGAGGCGCTTGAAGAGCGGCTTCTCCATGCGCTGGTTCGGCGTCGCCAGGCCGTGGACCGGCGCGCTGCGCTGCGGCACGCGCCGGTCGGCCTCCACCAGCAGCTTGCAGAGGTCCGCGTGGTCGTGGTGCTTCAGGAAGAGCGCCTCTTCCTCCATCGCGCTGTCGATCTTCTCGCGCTCCTGCTCCCACTTGAGGAACGGGTAGCACACCTGGCCGATCTCCTTCGGGTCGGTGCCCGTGCGCTCGAGCGCATCGGCGATCGCCAGCTTCGGGAAGCCCGAGTGCTGCTTCTTGCGCGAGTAGCGCTCCTCGCCGGCGGCGAACAGGATGCGGCCGTCCTCGACGATCGATGCCGTGGCGTCCTTGTCGAGGGGGGAGATTCCGAGGACCTTCACGCGCTGGTTCCGGGCTGGGGGGGGAGGAGTCGCTCGCGCAGCTCGGAGGGCGTGAGGCTCACGCCGCCGAGCTCGCCGAGGAAGTGTTCGAAGTACTGTCGGCAGACGCCGAGGAAATCCTTCAGGTCGCTCTCGCTGCGGACGTAATCGGTGCAGCCCGGGCGCAGGCTCGGGCTGTGGAAGCTGAACTGGAACACGCGCGTGCCGCGCGCCAGCAAAGCGCTCGTCAAGCGCTTCAGGTGGCCCAGCTCGTAGCCCTCCGGCGACAGCATCAGGCGTTCCAGGGCGCCGAGGCGGCTGAGGATGCCGGGGACGCGCGCCTGGAGGAACGGCGGCTTGTGCGACAGCGCGTGCAGCGCCGCGCCCGCGCCGGACAGCGCGCCGACGAATCCGCCGCTGGTCGGGATCGAGAGCAAGCCGCGGCCGGTGCCGAACCACGCCGGCTCGGCGGAGTGCCGCGACCAGTCGGGGCCGCCGTCACCCGTGAGGTCGAACCCCGCGGCCGGCGAGCAGTCGTTCTGGAAGCCGAGCAGCTCGAGCGCCGCCGCCGTGTTGGGTCCGAAGCCGTACCGCCCCGCCTTGTACGTCACCGGCCGGCGCCCCAGGCGCGACTCGATCGCCTCCGTCAGGCGGCGCAGCTTCTCCTCCTCGACCTCGCGCGGCAGGTTGCCGGGGTAGGAGTTCACCGCGCAGACCTCCTCGACGTGCGGCGGCGACACCCACGGGTGCAGGTGCGCGCCGACCTCGCAGCGGCCGTCGTCCTGGATCTCCTTCAGCGGCTTCCAGCCGGTCTCCTGCGTGGCTACGGGATAGTCGATCACGTAGCAGGGCTTCACGCCGAGCTCGTCGAACAGCGCCTGGCCCTTGCCGACGTCGTTCATCGCCTCGACGCTGGTCGCCTCGCGGTCGAACGGCGCGGACCAGTCGAACTCCTCCTCGGTGTCGAGGACGACGACCAGCACCGGCGGGTGGTCCGCGGGCAGCCGCGCGGGGACGCGGTGTTCGAGCCGCGGGCGGTAGGGGGCGGTCGGGGGCGCGCTCATGGCGCGACAGTGTAGGGCGGCGGTTCCGGGCGATCCACGCGCCGCGCCCCGCGAACGCGGCTAGACTGCGCGGCCCTTTCCGCGAGGAGCCCCTCGCCGAGACCCGCCCATGATCACCCGCCGGATCGCCGCCGATGCGCTCGGAGCCATGCAGCTCGAGCTCGCGCGCTCGATGAAGGGCCTGCGCCTCGCGGGCCACCCGAACCCCTGCTACCTGTCGTACCTCCTGCGCGTGCGCCAGGGGTACCGCGTGTGGGGGCGGTACGGGTCGATCTTCTACTCCTGCCCGCTGGACGCGAGCGCGCTGCACGCCGACCTGCGCGTCGGCTCGTACCGCCACGACCAGACGGTCGACGGCCGGCTCCACGACTACGACGAGGACGCGGAGTGGCACGGCTGGGAGGACGGCCCCGAGGACCTCGAGCCCTTCGCGCTGCGGTACGGCTTCTGGCGCCTGACGGCGGCGCGCCACCGCGAGGCGCTGAAGGACTACTACGACAAGAAGAAGGTCCACCTGGAGGAGCGCCTGTCGCAGGACGCGCCCAGCCTGCGCAAGGTCGCGCCCATCCGCGTCGACGTGCCGATCCGCAAGCCGAAGGGCAGCGTGGAGGAGGCCAAGGACTACGTCCGCGCGGCGTCCGCCGAGTTCCTGCGCCACCCGAAGCTCGAGAACCCCTACGTGCAGCTGCGCGAGGTGGTCGAGTCGCGCCTGGTCGTCAACTCGGAGGGCACGCGCGCCGTCGCGCAGGAGCACTTCGTCGAGCTGAGCCTGCAGGCGTCGATGCTGGCGCCGGACGGCGTGCGGCAGTACTCGAACCGCACCTTCAACCTGCGGCGCTGGCGCGACCTGCCGAGCCTCGAGCGCATCGCCGAGCTCGTCGACGACATGCACGCCGACCTGGCGGAGCTGGTCAAGGCCGAGCCGATGGAGCCCTACGCCGGCCCCGCGCTGTTCGGCGGGATCGCGGCGGGCGTGCTGTTCCACGAGGCGATCGGCCACCGTCTGGAGGGCGAGCGCCTGCTCTCGCGCACCGAGGGCCACACCTTCGCGAAGAAGGTCGGCCAGCGCATCCTGCCCGAGGGCATCGACGTCTACGACGACCCGAGCCTCACCAGCTGGAAGGGCGAAGCGCTCTACGGCTCCTACGCCTTCGACGACGAGGGCACGCCGGCCCAGCGCGTGCACCTGATCGAGGACGGCGTCCTGCGCCGCTTCCTGACCAGCCGCAACGGCATCCCGGGCCAGGGCTCCTCCAACGGCCACGGCCGCGCCGGCCGCGGTCACGAGTTCATGGCCCGCATGGGCAACCTGATCGTCGAGGCGCGCGAACCCCTGACGCGCGCCGCGCTCGAGGACCGCTGGATGGCCGAGGTCGACCGCCGCGAGCAGCCCTTCGGACTCCTCGTCACCCACGCCGACAGCGGCGAGACGACGACCGCCAGCGACGCCTACGAGTTCCAGGCCTTCCAGGTCGCGCCGACCAAGGTCTACGTCGTCGACGCGACCACCGGCAAGCGCACGCGCGTGCGGGATGTGTCGTTCGTCGGGACGCCGCTCGCCGCGATCCACGGCGTGATGGCGCTCGGCGACGACATGGAAGTCGACAACAGCTACTGCACGGCCGAGTCGGGCACGGTGCCGGTGGGCACGGTCGCGCCTTCCGCGCTGCTGCGCGAGATCGAGACGCAACGCTCGACGAGCGCGCGCAACCAGGAGTCGATCCTGGGGCTGCCGCCGCGGCGGTAGGGGGTGGAGGGCGCGGGCGGTTCGCGTGAGTTGCGGCGCGGAGAGTGCCGCAAGTCCCGGCTTCGCCGGCTCCACCGGGAGTCGAGCGCCGGCGTGGTGTGCGCGCTCGTCGGGTGAGGAGCGACGGCGCCGCGCGCGTGCTGCACGACGCCGTTGCTCATCAGCCGGCCGGCGCTCTCACGGCGCGCAACTGCTCGTCCCGGTCGAAGCTCCGGGTCAGCCGCCCATGACTCCGTTGCTCCTCAACCGACGAGCGCGCACTCCACGCCGGAGCTCGACCCTCGGTGAAGCCGGCGGAGCCGGGTCTGGCTCTGCGACTTGCCGCGCTTCGGCGCCGTCCGCAGCGCCTCGGCCTCAACGCCCCGCCCGCGCCCGCACTTCCCGGTGCAACGTGAACCACTGCACCGCGTAAGGCAGCGCGAAGATCGTCCATCCTCCGTACAGCACGAGTTCACGCGGCCACTCCGCTACCCGCTCCGCGACGCCGCGGCCCGAGATCAACGCCGCGATCTCCACGCCGATCACCGTCGCGAGCTGCAGCGCGAACGCCCACTTCACGCCGGCCCACAGCGCTCCGCGTCCCATCACGCCGGCGGCGCGCTCGCGCCGCGTCATCGACCAGGCGAAGGACATGCACGCGGCTCCCGCAAGGACGATCCGCAGGACGCGTGCCTCGGGGATCGGCAGCTGGCCGTCCTGCAGCAACACGACCGCGATCCGCACGCCGACCTCGCCGGACCAGAGCGCGGCGGCGAGGCGTGCGGGGTAGTCGGCGCTCTTCGGCGGCGCGCCGGGGATCGGGACCCGCGCGGCGCCGTGCAGGCCGAATTGGACCCACAAGGCGGCGCCGATCGCGATCGCGGTGTCCCAACCGGCCCACGCGGCGTCGGACACTCCGTCGCGCGCGATCAGGGCGACGGTCGCGACGGCCAGCACGCCGTGACCGACGAACAGCCGCCGCAAGGGGCGGGCGAGCGCGTCGTCGGTGGTCACGCGCGCGCCTCCATCGTGGCTACTGCGCGGGGCCGTCGAACGGCTCGGCCTCGTCGAGGTCTTCCTCGGTGGGCTCGCGCACGGCGACGACCTCGACGCGGAAGGTCACGGTCTGGCCGGCCAGCGGGTGGTTCGTGTCGAGCACGACGGCGTCGCCGGAGATCTCGACGACGCGGGCCTCGACCTCGAAGTCCTCGCCGACGCCTTCCTCGCCCTCGTCGGGCGAGACGTTCAGCTGGATCCACTCGCCGGGGATCAGCTGCGGACCGTCGGGGAAGTCGGACTGGGGGATGCTGATGATCCCCTCGACGTCGTGCTCGCCGTAGGCCTCTTCCGGGGGGACGCTGACCTCGAAGGTGTCGCCGGCGACGGCGCCCTCGAGCGCGGCCTCGACCGGGGCGGGGATCTCCTCGTTGCCCTGCATGTAGGTCATCGGGCCGTCGTCCGCGGAGCTCTCGAACACGTTGCCGTCCGAGTCGAGCAGTTCGTAGGTCAGGACGACGATGCGCCCGTCTTCGATCTTCATGTCGCGGTCCCCGCGGTCTGGTCCTCCGCCGGCACCGGGGCCGGGCGGTTCAAGTAGGTGTACCCGTTCAAGCCGTCCTCGTAGTGCTTCCACAGGAGGGCCGATTCCTCGTAGGTGAGGTGTCCGGCGTCGAGGGACGACTCGATGCGCTTGCGCAGCGCGCTGAGCAGCGCTTCTTCCTCGTAGTGGACGTAGGACAGCGACTCGCGCACGCGGTCGCCGCGCAACACGCGCCGCAGGCGCGCGCGCCCGTCCTCGTCGACGTCGACGTGCACGACGTTCGTGTCGCCGAACAGGTTGTGCATGTCGCCCAGGATCTCCTGGTACGCGCCGACCAGGAAGAAGGCGAGGTAGTACGGCTCGCCGGGCTCCAGCGTGTGGACCTCCAGCGTGCGCTTCACCTCGCGGCGGTCGATGAACTTGTCGACCTTGCCGTCCGAGTCGCAGGTGATGTCGGCCAGGATCGCGCGTTGCGTCGGTTCTTCGCCCAGGCGGTGGATCGGCAGCACCGGGAACAGCTGACCGATGGCCCAAGAGTCCGGCAGCGACTGGAACAGCGAGAAGTTCAGGAACATCGTCTGCGCCAGGTCGCGCTCGAGCGGCACGAGGTCCTCGGGCACGTACTCCATGCGCCGCGTCAGGCGCAGGATCTTCTCGCAGGTGCGCCAGTAGACCTCCTCGAACCGCGCGCGCTCGCGCAGCGTGAGCTGGCCCATGTTGAAGAGCATCATCGCGCGCTCGCGCAGCTCGCGGATGTCGTTGAAGACCTCCTGGAAGGTCTTCGAGGAGATGCGCTCGTTCGCGTCCTGGATCTCCTTCAGCAGCTCGTTCGCGTCGTCCTCGATCGGCTCGGGCACGCCGACCGACGTCGGATCGGACACGCCGAGCACCTCGGACACGAGCACCGCGTGGTGCGCCGTGAGCGCGCGGCCGGACTCCGACAGGATCGTCGGCATCTCGATCTCGGCCTGCTTGCAGGTGTCGTAGAGCTGCCAGACGACGTCCTTCGCGTACTCCTCGAGCGTGTAATTCATCGACGACTCGAAGTCCGTGCGCGAGCCGTCGTAGTCGATGCCCAGGCCGCCGCCGATGTCCATGTAGGAGATCTTGGCGCCGAGCTCGTGCAGGCCGATCAACGTCTGCGCGGCCTCGTGCATGCCGTTCTTCAGCGAACGGATGTTCGTGATCTGGCTGCCCAGGTGGAAGTGCAGCAGCTTCAGCCAGTGCAGGCAGTCGCGCTCGGCCAGCTCGTCCGCGACCATCACGATCTCGCGCGTGGTCAGGCCGAACTTCGAGCGGTCTCCGCCCGACTCCTGCCAGCGGCCGGATCCGCGCACGCCGAGCTTCGCGCGCACGCCGACGACCGGCTCGATGCCCAGCTTCTCGGCCGCGCGCACGATCAGCGCCAGCTCCGAGTACTTCTCGACCACCAGCACCGTCGTGATGCCGAGGTGCCGCGCCAGCAGCGCCGTCTCGATGTACTCGTCGTCCTTGTAGCCGTTGCAGATCACCAGCGGCTCGGGACCCGTGTCCATCGTCAGCACCGCGAGCAGCTCCGGCTTCGAGCCGACCTCGAGGCCCATCCCGTGCTGCCGCCCCTCCGAGACCAGGCTCTCCACGACGTGGCGGTCCTGGTTCACCTTGATGGGGAAGATCAGGCGGTAGGGCGCCGGGTACTCGTACTCCTTCCGCGCCGCGCCGAAGGCCGCGTACAGCTCGCGCACCCGCGAGCGCAGGATGCCGTCGAAGCGCATCAGGATCGGCGCGCGCACGCCGCGACGACGGATCGTCCCGAGCTGCTCGAACAGGTCGAAGCGCGGTCCGTCCGGCGTGCCGTCGGGCAACACTTCGATGTGCCCGTTCTCACCGACGGCGAAGTAGCCGCCGCTCCAGTCGGCGACGCCGTAGAGCTGTTCGGCGTCCTTGGGGGTCCAGCTTCCCATGCGGGGCTCCGGGGGGGATGGCGTCTCCGGTGCGGAGGGGGTGTCGGCCGCGCGCGGCGCGCGGTGCGGGTGGCCGCGCACGTCGCGCGAGGCAGCCCGGCATCATACGGACGCGGCGTCGCGGGGGGGAGTGGTGCGGGGCGCGGGATGCGACTTCGCGCGGGAATCGCCGCGGCTCGCTCCGCGGGGGTTCGCGGAGGCCGCGTCCGCGCCGGACTCGCGCTCGGCCTCAGGCGCGCATCGCCGCGTTCCGGCCGGGATCGGCCGATTCGCCGGCGGCGCGCAAGCGGTCCAGCAGGCGCTCCGGGTCGCGCTGCCGCAACCAGGCGGCGCGCTCGTCGTCGGGCACCAGGCCGCCGGCGGTCCAGACGCGCAGGAGCTGCTTCACGCGGCCGACCGCGCGCGACGGCGGCTTGGCGGCGCGGGTCGCCAGCAGCGCGGCGTAGTCGAGCAGGAAGCGCGCGGCCTCGGCGGCGTCGACCTCGCGGCCGGAGAAGATCCACGGGTCGCCCAGCGCGGCCTGGCCGACCATCGCGTAGCGGCAGCCGGTCTCCGCGCGCATGCGCTCGAGGTCGGCGTGACGGCGCACGCCGCCGTTGCCGCAGACGGGGATCGCGACGGCGTCGACGGCGCGCGCGATGCGCTCCCACTCGACGTCCTCGCAGTAGAACTCGGCCCGCGTGCGGCAGTGGATCGTCAGCAGGTCGGCGCCGCCCGCCTCGGCCGCGCGCGCGAGCACCTCGACGTCGTCCGCGTGGTCGTAGCCGGCGCGGATCTTGGCCGTGACCGGCACGCGCGTCGCCGCGTCCCGCACGGCGCGCACCGTCGCCTCCAGCCGCGCGGGGTCGCGCAGCAGGTCGGACCCGCTGCAGCCGCGCAGCGCGCCCTTCGCCGGACAGCCGAAGTTCAGGTCCAGCAGCGGCGCGCCCGCCTTCTCCGCGCGCCGCGCCGTCTCGGCCAGCGCGCCGAGGTCCGCGCCCATCAACTGCAAGCCGACCGGTTGCGCGAACCGCCGCTCGCCGAGGTGCCGCGCCAGCACCTTCGTCGGCAAGGGCTCCGCCACGACGCGCACGAACTCCGTGAACGCGCCGCCGAGCGCCTCGGGCGGGTTGCGCTCCAGCACCAGCTCGCGGAAGCAGGGCTCGGTCACGCCCTCCATCGGCGCGAGCAGCCAGGGGCCTGTGAACGGCAGCCGCATCGGGAACGAATCTAGGGCGGGCCCGGCGCGTTGCCTAGCCCGACGAATCCGTCCGCGCGCGCGCATCCGCGACCGGCGCGCGCTAGAACACGCGGGATGGACGACTCGCGCGACACCTACGTGCTGATCGGCGGCTGCCTGCTGGCCTTCGGCGCGTCGTTCGTCAACGTCGTGGCGCTGCTGGAGCTCAGCACCTCCGTCGCGCACCTGACGGGCGACACGGCCCGGCTGGCGGTCGACCTGTCGTCGGGCGCCGCGGGGCACGCGCGGGACGAAGCCGTGCGCGTCGCGACGGCGGTGGCGGCGTTCATGGGCGGCGCGTTGATCTCCGGCTTCGTGATCCACCAGCCGAACCTCGAACTCTCGAAGCCCTACGGCCGCGTCGTGATCGGCATCGGCGCGCTGCTCGTCGGCGCCAGCCTGATGGCGACCACGCGCCCGGTCGGCGCGGTCGCGGCGGCCGCGCTCGCGTGCGGGCTGCAGAACGCGATGGCGACGCGGTACGGGCAGGTCATCCTGCGGACCACGCACGTCACCGGCTTGCTCACGGACCTCGGCGTGGCCCTCGGGATCAAGCTGCGCGGCGGCCGCGTCCCCACGCACGGCCTGATCGTGCCTGCGCTCGTCTGCTCGGCGTTCTTCGCGGGGGCGCTGGTCGGCGGGTACGTGGTGCGGACCTTCGCGGCGGCCTGGCTGACGTGGGCCGGCGTGACCTACATGGTCGGCGGCGCGGTGTGGAGCGTCCTGAAGCGGACCGTCCTGTCCGCGGCGGCGCGCCGGGCCTGACCGCGGGCCGGTTTCCCGCGCCCGACGGTCGCGGCGCGCGGCGGAATCGGCCAAATTCGTCGCCATGCAGGACGCGAGGTTCGAAGGCCGCCGGCGGGGCGGGGACTGGATGCGGTTCCACGGGATCGACTCGCGCGGGGTGCACGCGCGCGTCGCGGAGGCGACCGAGCGCACGCCCATCGTGCGCATCCCGTGTCACGACGAGCGCATCGCGCTGTTCGCGAAGCTCGAGAACCGCCAGGTCGAGGGCGCGTTCAAGGCGCGCGGGGCGTGGAACAACGTGTCGCGGCTGACCGACGACGAGCGCGCGCGCGGCGTGATCGCGACGAGCAGCGGCAACCACGGCCGCGCGCTGGCGTGGGCCGCGCAGCGCGCCGGCGTCCCCGCGACGATCGTGATGCCGAAGGACGCGTACCCGAACAAGATCGCGGCGTGTCGCGAGCACGGCGCGGA
>JAUHYB010000039.1 GCA_030426745.1 bacterium | reverse complement strand
GCGCTGGAAGCGAGCGTGCGGTACCTGGCGGCGGATCTGGGGCAACGCGGGATTCGCGTGAACGCGATCTCGGCGGGACCGATCCGGACGTTGTCCGCGTCGGGGGTGAGCGGGTTCACCGAGATGCTCGACAACATCGCGGCGAAGGCGCCGCTGAAGCGCAACATCAAGGCGGACGAGGTCGGGGATACGTGCTTGTTCCTGGCGAGCGATCTGTCGCGGGGGATCACCGGGTCGACGATCTATGTGGATGCGGGGTATCACGTGATCGGCGTGTAGGCGCGCGACCGCTCCTCCACAGGGGAAGCCCCCTGCGCACGTAAACGGGGGTCACCAGGGTGTCCGGGTTGTACCCCCCACGGCGCTCTCCGTTGACAGGCCTGCCCCCCCCCCGGTAGCGTTCGCCTGGGGTGTCGGGCTCGCCGCACCCCCGACCGGCGGGAGAACGCACGATGGACGTAGAAGTCAAGAACAGTTCGAACCAGACACAGCGCTACACAGTCCAGTATGAAGACACGAACGGGAAGACCTTCGTGGAGACCTTCGAACTAGCGACGTCCCAAGAAAAAGACTTCAAGAACGTGAAGGCCGGCACGTGGAAAGTTCTCAAAGTCGAAACGGTGGAATCATGAGACTCTTCATTCTCCTGGCAATCGTCGGTCTGTCTGCCGGTTGCCGGGTTCCTGAGAAGTCCCGGTACGAGATCGAGACGACGTCCGTCGGCGGTTCCGTCGTCCACTTGTGCGACACGTGGACCGGTCAGGTATGGCAGTACTCGCGCTCGGAGAATCGCTGGGAGCCTTTCACGGCGCTCGAGAACCCGCAAGAGTAGACCTCTGACCACCAGAGTCGACTCGACGCCGCGTTCGACGGAACAGAGCTTTCCCTTACTGACAGCCGCGGTCGGAGTGATGCAGCAAGTCCTTCGACGGCTGTCTCGCACCGAGCGCGTTGCGCAGGGCGGCCTCTACCAGCTCGGTCCGCATGTGCGTCGCCATCGACCAGCCGACCACCATGCGTGAGTGCAGGTCGCGTATCACCGCGAGGTACGCCCAGCCCGCGTCCGTGCGGATGTAGGTGATGTCGCCGGCCCAGACTCGATCGGGCGATTCGACCTCGAACTGGCGCTTCAAGGTGTTTGGCGCCACGGGATGGCTGTGCGACACATCCGTCGTCGAGCGGAACTTGCGACGGATGCGACCGCGCAAGCCCTCCTCTCGCATCAAGCGTGCGATGCGGTTGCGGCCCGCCTTGACGCCTTCGCGTCGAAGCGGCATGTGCACTCGTGGACTGCCGTACGTTTCGCGACTTCTTGCGTGTACCCGGTGAATCTGCGCGAACGGCGCACGGTTCGCGTGCACGCGCGCGCTCGCGCGCGGACGACGACGCCAAGCGTAGAGTCCGCTACGCGAGACTCCAAGCACACGACACATTCGCGAAACCGGGTAGCTGGCTTTCTCCGCGTCGATCAGCTCGAAGACTGATCACCGTCCTTGGCGAAGAAGGCCGCGGCTTTTCTTGGGAAGTCACGCTCCATCTTCAGCGTGCGGTTCTCACGCTTCAGGCGGCGCAACTCCTCGCGATCCACCGTCGTCAGGGCGCCTTCCGGGCCGTGGCCGTCATCGTTGTCGGCCTGCCTCACCCAGTCACGCAAGGTCGTCTCGGTCAGGTCCAGATCGCGCGCGACCTGGGCGATGTTGCCGACCTCGCGGACCTTGCGCACCGCGTCGGCCTTCTGCTCGGGCGTGAAGTTCCGTCGTTTCCTCGGGGACATGTGTACATCCTCGTGCCTCGGCACAGATGGGGTGTCCACTTCCTTGGGGGAACGTCAGAGCTTCTACGGTGAGAGCGGGGAGGCGCGGCCGGCGGCCTCACGAGGGTGAGAGCGCAGGCGCGGTCAGGGCGCGGCGCGGCCGGCGGCAGAGCGTGAGCGGGCGCCCTGACGAGGGGCGAGCGCCGTGCGTGCAGCGAGACCGCTGCGTGCGCTGCGACACGGCGAAGCGCTCGAGGCACTACGCGCGTCCGCCAGCATTCGGATCGACGCTACGTTGGCGAAGCGTACAACGGAATGCGGTCGTAGTGTCGCTTCCAGCCAACGCGGGTCTTCCAGCACGGCGTCGCGACGATCGCCTCCGCGGTCCCCGGCTCCAGCTCGCGCGGCCGGTACGCCCAGCCGTCGAAGCAGCGGGCTGAGGAGAACGGGTCCGGGAGCGCGAGGGGCGGGGGTCTCGGACTGCGAGGCGTGTTCTTCAGGTGGTTGCTCAAGACGTATCGGAACACGTTTCACACCTGTCTCAGCGATCGCAGCACGCGGTGGTGGAAGCCTTGGGGAAGAGCGTGCCGCTTCAGCGCCAAAGTCGCTTGAGTGCGCGGCGCGTGGAACTCGAGTCGTGTTCACGTCACTCCCTGCGCGAAGAGGAAGACGATCGGCAGCGCGAGACGTTCGCCGGAAGGGCCGAGATCGTGCCCCAATCGCCGAATGGGGCCCACCACCGAGACGCGCACCGAACGTGACAACGGCGCTCTCTCCCACGGCCGGCAACAGGGCAGGTGGAGCCACACGACACGCGCGCTTCGCCGAGCAGATGGTTCCTACGCGATTATGCCGCGTTCTTTTCACGACGCAGCCGCACCGCGCGCCCTCCCGGGAGAATCCTTGCGAACCCGCCCGCCCGGATAGGAGTGTCACCAGGGTGCCCGGGTTGTCCCGTGTGTGCAACCGGGCCACCGTAGACAGCCCTCCCCTTGCCGAGATAGCCTCCGGTCCCCGAGAAGCCCAGCATTCCAAGAACCCATTCCGGAGAGTGCCCCTTGGACGTGGTGATCACGAACGACTCGACAGAAGCCCAGCAATACACGGTTCAGTACGAAAAGACTGACGGCAAGCTCTATGTGGAGACGTTCAACTTGGGGACGAAACAAGAGAAGACGATCAAAGACGTGAAGGTGGATACATGGAAGCTCATCAAGGTCGCTCCGGTGTCATCATGAGACCCATTCTCCTTGTGACGGCACTCGGACTCGCATCTGCCTGTCGCGCACCTGAGAAGTCGCGTTATGAGCTTGAGACAACCGTGATGAGCGCACCGGTTGTCCACCTGTGCGACACATGGACCGGCCAGGTCTGGTACTACTCGCGGTCCGCGAACCGCTGGGAGCCGCTCACACCTCTCGAAGACTCGGGAGACTAGCCCTCGGACTACCGAAGAGAGCTCGGGAGTGCCAAGCTCCCCACAGGTGCTCAAGACTTGCGGCGCGCTTCCCCTGACTCCGGAGTTCGCGACCCGTGAACCCGAGCCGGTGCTGAGTCGAGTGGGATGAGTTCGTGGCACCGCTTTCAGCCGACGCGATTCTCCCAGCTCGGCTACGCGACGATGGCCTCCGTCGTCCCGGCCCCCAATTGGCGCGGCCGGTACTCCCAGCCGTCGAAACTTCGCCCGGATGCGCACGAGTGGGTTTCGTCGCACGCTTCCGGCGCGTACTGCCGATCGCACTTGTGGTGGTTGTTCAGCACGAAGACCAGCGCGTTGCACAGCTGGCGCATCGAGCGCGGCGCGCGGTCGTGGAAGCGCCCCGCGAAGAGGGCGCCCTTTCGCCGCCACCAGCGTTTCAGGCCGCGGGCGATGCGGCAGAGGAGTCCCTTCATGCCGCTCGCCAGGCTCGCTCCGTCCTCCGCCTCCACGATCAGGTGCAGGCGATTCGACTGGATCGAGTAGTGGACGATTCGAGAGTCGCGCCGCTGCGCCGCGCGAATCCACGCCGTGATCCGCCGCTCCGCCGGCCGCGTCCGCAGGTTCGGCATCCCGCGCACGAGCTTCACGGTCACCAGCCGCGGGTCGTGCCGATTCACCCGGTCCCTCGAGCCGTGCGCGACCCGACTGCCTCGAGCACACCGCCCCGCACCCTTCCGCCGCCCGCCCCAGGTGCGCGCTTCCGGGAACGCGAGCCGCCCCTGCTCCACGCCGCGCACCGCACGGCTCTTCGCTCGTCTGTTCGCCTTCGTCACATCTCTTAGAACGCGAAACGAAGAGAGACGCCGCAGCAAGAGTGCCGCATTCGTGCCCCATTCACGAAATGGAGGCCATCCCCGCATCGAGGACCAAACTTGATAACGGCGATCTTCCTACATCACCCCTCCTGCCCCGCGCGGCTCACCGATCGCCCGACCCCACGCTCGCTCGCCGCCCGCACGCGCCCCCTCCACCCGCCGTCCTCGCACACGCACCGCACCGCCGACCGACCTCACCCGCGCCCCACGCGCGCCCCCACACCACCTCGTGACCACGCCTGCGCTCTTCACCTCCGCAACACCGCCCCAGCCGCACAGCCTCTCCCCGACCCCGCCTGCGCTCTGCACCCCCGCCGCAACCGCCGACCACGCCGTCCCGCTCTCACCGTAGAAGCTCGAACCTCACACGACGCCTGCGCCCATCACCCGAACGGGCCTCCCACCACGCCGTTGCGCCTCTCTCGGCCGAAGCCCCCGGAGGGCCATGCCTCTTGCGCGCACACGGCTCCGGTGCCGTGCACGGCTAGAGGTCGGTGTCCCGCTTCCGCCCCTCAGCCGACCGCTCAGTGCGAGTGCGCCGCCCCCGTCGCCACTCCCGCCCCACCGCCGGCGACGAAACGCCGCCACGCGCTGCCGACGAACAACGCGCCCAGTACGGCAGCGCACGCGACCGCGAACCAACCTGCGTGGTCCGCGTGCTCCTCGCCCAGCCGCGCGAACGACCGCAGCCCGAGCGCCCCGTACAGCGCGTCCGTCGCCCACCCGAACGCCAGCGTCACCGCCATCAGCACCCCGAGGTGCACCGCCAGCGCTCGCTTCCCCAGACTCTTCGCCATCACCGTCAACGTCGCCAGGTTCGTCGCGGGCCCCGCCAGCAGGAACACGAGCACGGCGCCCGGCGACAACCCCTTCAACAACAAGGTCGCCGCGATCGGCGTCGACGCCGCGGCGCAGACGTAGATCGGCACGCCCACCGCGAGCATCACGAACATCGCGGCCGGGCCGGCGAGCAGCGGGCTCTCGAACCAGTCGGTCGGGATCCACGCCGCGATCCACGCGCTGAGCAGGATGCCGAGCAGCAGCGCTCCGGCCAGGTCGTCCACCAGATCGACGCAGGCGAAGCGCAGCGCGCGGCGCCAGCGCGGCGTCGACGGCTCCACGGATACGCCCGCTGCCGCGCCCGCTTCCGACGTCCGCGGTCCGCCCCCGGACCCGCAACACGGGTCCGCCACCGCCTCGTCCAAGCCCGCGCGCGGTTCGTCGTCCTTCCCGCTGCGCGTGAAGGCCGCCACCGCGCCGCCGGTCACGATCGCCGACAGCACCGACGCCGCCGGGCGCACGACGACCATCGTCGGATCGAACAGCGCCGCGGTCACGCTGACCGAGTCCACGCCCGTCTCCGGCGTGGCGATCAGGAACGCGCTGGTCGGGCCCTTGCCCGCGCCGGCCTTGCGCAGGCCCGAGGCGACCGGGATCACCGAGCACGAGCACAGGGGCAGCGGCGCGCCCAGCACCGACGCGGTCGCGACGGGCTTCATCCCTTCGCCGGCCAGCCACTTGCGCAGCGACTCGGGCTTCAGGAACACCTGCACCACGCCCGCGACGAGGAAGCCGAGCAGCAGGAACGGCGCCATCGCCAGGAAGGTCGCCCAGGCCTCGTGGCCGAAGGCCGCGAAGGCGGCGCCCAGCTCCTCGAAGCTCTCGACCTGCGGCGCGAGACCGGACGCCACGACGCCGGCCACCAGCGCCAGCACGCGCGGCGTGCGGCGGTCGAGGTCGTGGAAGACCTCCGGCAGGAGGTCGCACACCGCGACGTACAGGAAGGTGCCCGCCGCCAGTCCGGTCAGCGCCGCGTTCGCCGTCGCGTCGAGCTCGGCGAGCTGCGCGCCCAGCACCAGGCCCAGCGGCGTGATGCAGGCGAAGAACGCGAGCATCGCGAGCTGCCGTCCCTTCGGCGCGCCCGCGAGCCGCATGACCGACGACAGCGAGAAGCACTCGGTCAACTTGTGCCAGAGGATGGCGACGACGGCCGCGGTCATCTCCGGGTGTTCCAGCAGCGCCGCCAGCCCCAGCCCCGCGGTGAACGCGTGCACCGACAGACCGACGTAGGTCGAGACCCAGACGATGGTGTGCGCGTCGGGCGCCTTCTGCCGGCCGCGCAGCCAGACCTTCTCGATCAGGAAGAGGCCGAGGAAGCCGACGAGCGCGGCGGCCCAGGGCGCGGGTGAGTCCACGGCGGCGTGCGCGTGGCCGTGGTGCGCGTGGTCGCCGCCGCCGCCGGCGAGCTCGGGCAGGAGGTGCAGGAAGACCGAGCCGAGGAAGATGCCGGCGCTGGCCGCGACGAACAGGTGCAGCCCCTTGTCGCTCCACCGACGCACGAGTGGCGGGAGCATGCCGAGCACGCTCGCCGCGAAGAGCAGCGCGAGGAAGAGCAGGAGCCGGTCGTCCATGGCGGCGAATCTAGCCCGGCGACCGCGCGGATTCCCGCGCGGGATGCCGATTGCCGGGGCCGAACGCCCGCGGGCCGGCGGAGGTCGCCCTCCACCGGCCCGCGGCGTGCGTCGGATCGCGTCGGGCTAGAAGGTGTAGCCCAGCGACGCCAGGAAGCGGTGGTCCGTGCGCTCCAGGCCCGGCGCCGGGACGTTGTCCCAGTCCATGATGTGCTGCAGCGAGAAGAACCACGCGGCGCTCATGTCGTAGCGCAGACGCGTGTCGAGCTTCGCGTAGACCTGGTCGCCGTCCTCCAGGCTCGGGAGGATGTTGAAGTCCTGCGCGGCGTTCCAGTTCTTCGACTCGCCGCCGAGGCCGAAGGTCCAGTCCCAGTGGTACGCGAAGCGTCCGTTCGGGTACTCCTGACGGTCACCGCTGTAGAACTTCTTGTTGTAGTAGCCCGCGCCGATCTCGATCGAGAACTTCCAGTCCTCGGTCTCCGCGAACTGGTAACCGTAGCCGACGCCGGCCGTGGTCCGGAGTTGCACCGACGCCGGCAGGTCGCTCTCGGCGTAGCCGTTCGCGAGCACGTACGACTTCTCCGACAGGAAGTAGTCGTACTGCGCGCCGCCGCCCGTGCGGCGATCGGTGATGTTGTTCTGGCCGGTGGCCTGGTCCTTCTCCTCCGCGTACAGCCAGTTGAAGCCGACCGTCCAGCGGTCGATCTCGCGGCGGTACTGCATGTCGAGGCGCGCGTGGCCGCTCTTGCGGTCGGTGTTCCCCGTCGACAGCGAGCCGCCGGCCGCGAAGGTGCCGGTCCACTTGTTGAGGTCTTCCTCTTCCTGCGCGGGGGCGCCGAAGGAGGGGTCGACGCTCAGGTCGGGCGCCTCGGGCGCGGGCGCGGCGGAGGACGCGAGGATCAGGGCGTTGAGAAGAGTCATGGGAGCGTGTTTGAGGTGGGTTCCGTGGAGGCCGGATCTCGTCCGCGGCCGTTTCGGGCGGAAGAGGATAGCGACCGCGCGCCGCCGAGCCCAGCCGCCGCCCCCCGGGATTCGAGTGCCAACGCCGGGACGCCGCCCGCGTAGCGCGGGACCCCCGCGGCGGCCTTGCCCGGCCCGCCGAGGCCCCTAGAATCTTCCGCTCGCGACTCCCCCGGATCTGCTCCGCGTGCGCCGCGGCCCCTCGATCCGGGACCACCCACCCGACCCCATGATCGAGATCCAGCACCTCACCAAGCGCTTCGGGGCGCTCACCGCGGTCGACGACGTCAGCTTCGACGTCGCCCGCGGGGAAGTCCTCGGCTTCCTCGGCCCCAACGGCGCGGGCAAGTCGACGACCATGAAGATGGTCACCGGCTTCCTGGACCCCACCTCCGGCACCGCCAAGGTCTGCGGCCACGACGTGGTCAGCGACCCCATCGGCGCGCAGCGCAAGATCGGCTACCTGCCGGAGGGCGCGCCGCTGTACGGCGACATGACGCCGCGCGGCCTGCTGAAGTTCGTGGCCGAGGCGCGCGGCATCCCCGCGTCGCAGCGCGCCGCCGCGATCGACCGCGCCGTGTCGCGCGTGCACATCGAGGAGGTGCTGAACCGGCGCATCGACACGCTGTCGAAGGGCTACAAGCGCCGCGTCGGCCTCGCGCAGGCGATCGTGCACGACCCCGAGGTGCTGATCCTGGACGAGCCCACCGACGGCCTCGACCCGAACCAGAAGCACGACGTGCGCGAGCTGATCCGCGAGATGTCGCGCGACAAGGTCATCGTGCTCTCGACGCACATCCTGGAGGAGGTCGCGGCCGTGTGCTCGCGCGCGATCATCATCGCGCGCGGCAAGCTGCGCTTCGACGGGACGCCCGCCGACCTGCAGGCCATGGACCCGGCGCACGGGGCCGTCTCGCTGACGATCGGTCAGGCGCCCGGCACGACCGAGGCGCTGGGCGAGAGCCTGTCCGCCATCGACGGCGTCGCGCGCGTCGAGCCGCTCGACGCGGCGAACGGCGTCGCCAGCTTCCGCCTGTACCCGGCGGAGGGCGCGAACGTGTTCGGTCCCCTCTCCGCGCTGGCGCACGAGCGCGGCTGGGAGGTCGACCACCTCGCGGTCGAGGACGGCCGCCTGGACGAAGTCTTCCGCACCGTCACCGCCGGCGACGCGCGCAGCTGAGGAACCCCCGATGTCGAGAACGATCACCGTCTTCAAGCGCGAGCTCGCGGGCTACTTCGCCACGCCGGTCGCCTACGTCTTCATCGTCGTGTTCCTGCTGTTCACCGGCATCACGACCTTCAACGTCGGCAACTTCTACGAACGCGGTCAGGCCGACCTGATGTCGTTCTTCTTCTTCCACCCCTGGCTGTACCTGTTCCTGATCCCGGCGATCTCCATGCGCCTGTGGTCGGAAGAGCGCAGCTCGGGCACGATCGAGCTGCTGATGACGCTGCCGATCTCCACCACGCAGGCGGTGTTCGGCAAGTTCCTGGCCGCGTGGTGCTTCGCCGGCATCGCGCTGGCGTTGACCTTCCCCGTGTGGGTGACGGTCAACGTGCTGGGCGAGCCGGACAACGGCGTGATCGTCGCGAGCTACCTCGGCAGCTTCCTGATGGCCGGCGCGTACCTGGCGATCGGCTCGCTGATCTCGTCGCTGACGCGCAACCAGGTGATCGCGTTCGTGCTGTCGGCGCTGGGCTGCGCGGTGCTGGTCGCCGCGGGCAGCGACTGGGTGTTGAACCTGGTGCGCAGCGTGTTCCCCGAGTGGGTCGCGCAGACCGTCGCGAGCTTCAGCGTGCAGGCGCACTTCGACCAGATCACGAAGGGCATCATCGACCTGCGCGACCTCGTGTACTTCGGCACGCTCCTCGTCGCCTGCCTGGCGGCGAACGCGGTCACCCTGAACGCCAGCAAGGCCGACTGAGCGGAGGAACGCACCGATGAACAAGAAACTGAACACGCTGCTGTCCGTCGTCGTCCTCGCGCTGCTCTTCTTCGGCGTCAACTTCGCGTTCGGCAAGGCCGTGCCGTCGAAGTCGCTCGACCTGACCGAGGAAGGCCTCTACACGCTGTCGGACGGCACCAAGAACATCCTCGGGTCGCTGCAGGACGAGATCACGCTGCGCTTCTACTTCTCCAGCGGCGTCGCCGCGGAGGCCGACGGCGCGCAGACCGCGCGGTCGTACGCACAGCGCGTCGAGGAGCTCCTGAAGCGCTACGAGTCGCTGTCCGACGGCAAGCTCACGGTCGAGTTCTACGACCCCGAGCCGTTCAGCGAGCTCGAGGACGAAGCCGTCGGTTACGGCCTGCGCGGCGCGCGCGTGCCCGGCGGGCGCGACAAGCTGTACTTCGGCCTCGCGGGCACGAACACGACCGACGGCGAGGAGGTCATCGCCTTCTTCGACCCGCAGCGCGAGAGCTTCCTCGAGCTCGACCTGACGAAGCTCGTCTACACGCTCGACCAGCCCGAGAAGCCGCGCGTCGGCATCTTCTCGTCGATCCCGATCCGCGCGCAGCAGGGCAACCCGATGGACCCGCGGTCCGGCCGCCCGGCGTGGATGGTCGTCGACCAGGTCTCCGAGCGCTACGAGGTCGAGTGGATCGAGCGCGGCGACACCACGCTGCCGGACGACATCGACATCCTCGTGCTGGTGCACCCGCAGAACCTCGGTGACGACCTGCTGTACGAGATCGACCAGTTCGTGCTGGGCGGCGGCCGCCTGATCGCCTTCCACGACGCGCTCTGCGAGGTCGACCAGGACGAGATCCGCCCCGACGACCAGCTGTCGTACCTGTCGGCGGACCGCGCGTCGCACCTCGGCCCGCTGCTGGAGGCCTGGGGCGTCCGCATGGACTCCGAGCAGGTCGCCGCCGACCGCGCGAACGCGATGCAGGTCGGCTGGCAGGGCGGCGGCATCGACTACGTCGCGATCATGGGCCTCAAGGAGGACCGCATGGACTCGAGCGACCCCGCCGTGTCCGAGCTGAAGGAGGTCATCCTGCAGCTCGCCGGCGTGCTCGAGCCGATCGAGGGCGCGACGACGACCTTCTCGCCCCTGATCCGCACCAGCGAGGACTCGATGCGCCTGGACCGCACGAGCGTCGCGATGCGTCCCGATCCGCCGGCGCTGCTCGACGGCTTCCTGCCCGGCGGCGAGCCGTTGACGGTCGCCGCGCGCGTCAGCGGACCGGCCAAGACGGCCTACCCCGACGGGCGCCCGAGCGGCGACGCCCCGGAGGGCGGCGACGACGCGACGCCCTCCCCCCACCTGGCCGAGTCGGCGTCGATCAACGTCATCATCGTGGCCGACGCCGACATGCTGATGGACCAGCTGTGGGTGCAGGTGCGCAACATCCTGGGCCAGCGCATCGCGACGCCGATCTCGGACAACGCGAACCTGCTGCTGGCCGCGCTCGACAACTTCTCCGGCAACGACGACCTGATCGGCCTGCGCAGCCGCGGCCTGTCGCGCCGACCGTTCACGATGGTCGAGGAGCTGCAGGCGGAGGCGGAGACCGAGTTCCGCCAGGAGAAGCAGGAGTTGGACGCCAAGCTCGACGAGCTGCAAGCCCGCATCGACGAGCTGCAGCGCGAGAAGGAAGGCGCCGTCGCCAGCCAGATCGTCACGTCCGAACAACGGCAGGCGATCGACGACGCGCGCGAGGAGCAGCTGGAGACGCGCAAGAAGCTGCGCGCCGTGCAACGCAAGCTGGACGAGGACATCGACCGGCTGGAGTTCAAGGTGAAGGCGTGGAACTTCGCGGTGCCGGCGTTGATCGCGCTGCTCGCGCTCGGCGTGTGGGCGTTCCGTCGCTCGAACTGAACCGGAGGACGCAGGGATGAACGCGAAGACGATCCTGATCGGCGGCCTGGCGGCCGCGGGGCTCATCGCCGTCGGCCTGATGATGGGCGACGGCGGCGAGGAGCGCACCGAGGAGCCCGCGAAGGGCCTCCTGTTCCCCGACTTCGACCCGAACGCCGCGGCGGTGATCGACGTCGCCTTCGACGGCGGCGAGTACCGCATCGAGCGCGACGGCGACGCGTGGGGCCTCGCGCCCAAGGACGGCTACCCGGTCGACCTCGGCCACGTGCGCGCGCTGCTACTGGCCATGGACGGCGCGGAGATCGTCGACGCAAAGACGAAGGACCCGGCGCTGCACGGCCGCCTCGGGCTCGACGCGCAGCCGACCGAGGGCGACGTCCACTGGCGCCGCGTGACCGTCCGCGACGCGAGCGGCGCGACGGCGGCGGCGATGATCCTGGGCAAGCGCCCCGAGGGTCGCCGCGACGAGGCCTACGCGCGCCGCGACGGCGAGGACCAGTGCTGGCTGGTCCAGCTGTCCGCGATGCAGCTGCCGGTCGACGCCGAGGAGTGGATCCCCAAGGACATCATCAAGGTCCCGCGCGAGCGCATCCGGGCCGCGCGCGTCACGCACCCCGACGGCGAGGTCGTGACGGTGTCGAAGTCCGCGCCGGACGACGCGCACTACGCCTTCCACGAGCTGGGCGAGCGCAAGCTGCGCTACGAGTCGGCGCCGGACGGCCTCGGGTCCTCGCTCGAGTACCTGAAGCTGGAGGACGTCGCGCGCGACGGAGCGGTCGAGCTCGGCGACGCGCAGCCGACGCGCGTCTCGCTGTGGACCTGGGAGGGCGTGCGTCTGGACGTCACGATCACGCCGAAGGACGACGTGCACTGGGCGACCTTCGTCGCGTCGGCCGACCCGGACGGCGCGCCGTCGGCGGGCGCGCAGGACGACGGCTCCGAGCAGGACGGCGCCGTCGCCGAGGCCGAGGTCACGCCCGCCTCGCGACAGGCCGAGGTCGACGAGTGGAACGCGAAGGTCGCCGGCTGGATGTTCCGGCTGCCCGCCTACAACGTCACGGCGCTGTCGAAGCGCGCCGCCGACCTGGTCGAGAAGCCGAAGGCCGAGGGCGCGGACGGCCCGCCCGAGTTCCTGACGCCGAACCCCGGCGACGGGGACGACGGGATGGCGGACGAGTTCGGCAGCGGGCCGGCGCCGACGGACGACGGCGCATCGGGAGACGGCGCGGGTGACGGCGCGAGCGATGGCGACGCGACGGACGACGCCGACGCGGCGGACGGCGAGACCGAGCCCGGCGAGACGGCGGACGGCGCCACGGCGGTCGATGACGCGGCGGGAGATGCCGCCGCGGGCGACGCGCCCGACGACGTCCGCTGAGCACCGACCGCCTCGCGCGAGGCGGCGCGAACGCGAGACGGCCCGCGCTCCCCTCCCGGGAGCGCGGGCCGTCCTCGTTCGGCGCGGCGTCGGCGGCGCCGCGGATCAGCTGCGCCAGTCGCGGCGCTCGCGGCCCCGGCGATCGCCGCCGCGGTCGTCGTCGCGACCCCGGCGGCCGCCGTGGCCGCCGTGACCGCCGCGACCGCCCCGTCCATCGTGGCCGCCGCCACTGTCGCGCCCGCCGCGGCCTCCGCGGCCGCCGTATCCGCCGCCGCCGCGTCCGCCGTAGCCGCCCTGGCCGCCGCGCTCCTCGCGCTCGTACCCGTCGCGATCACGGCCGTACCCGCGCCGCTCGCCGCCGTCGTGGCGGTCGTGGCGGTCGTCCTTCCCACGCCCGCGGAACTCGCGGCGCTCGCCCCCGCCGCCGGCGCTCGGTCGACGCGGCTTGCGACCGCCGCCCTCCCCCGATCGGTGCTGGCCCGATCGGTTCTGGCCCGGGCGGCCCTGCCCGGGACGACCCTGCCCCGGTCGGCCCTGCGCGCCGCGACCCTGTCCGCCGCGCGCCGGCGCCCCGTCCTGCTGCGCGCCGCGCGCGTCCTCGCGGACGTCGGGGTCCGCGCCCTCGTCCTTGCGGAAGATCAGGAGGTGGTTGAAGCCGCGCAGGTAGAAGTTCTCCTCCAGCGCCGCCTTGTGGTACCGCGGGTCGTCCATCGTCTTGTTCCCGCGCACGACCGCGATGTGGTCGACGGGCACGAAGAGCTCGGCCAGCATCACCATGAAGTGCGTGCCGATCGGGACGAAGCCGCGCTTGTTCTTGAAGGAGTCGGAGACGTAGACCGCGAGGTAGTGCTGGTCCTTCAGCACGCGGTGCGCCTCGCCGAAGACCTGCGCCATCGCCTCGAAGTAGCCGGTGTCGAAGGCGTCGAGTTCGCCGATGCACGCCTCGTCGCCCGAGTACTTGATGTGCGTCGAGTACGGCGGGTCCATGAACACGAAGTCGCAGACCTCGTCCTCCAGCGGCAGCGACCGCGCGTCAGCGCGCTCGATGTCCGGGCGGCTGGGCGCGATGTCGTACCCGACGCCGTTGCGCTGCAGCTCGTGCGCGACGTCCAGCGTCGTGCCGCCGCCGCAGAAGGGGTCGAGCACCAGGTCGCCTTCCTGCGTGTAGCGCTCCAGCAGGTTGTAGATCACGTGCACCGGCGTGCGGCCGACGTAGGCCGGGTTGCCGAAGCGCTTGCCGGCGTACTGCTGGGTCGGGTGGTGCCAGAGCGTCGTGGTGTGCAGCTGGGGGCGGCTGGTGCCGCTGGATTCGCGCCGGTTCATGCGGAGGCGTGCGGGAGTCGTGCGGAGCCCCTCGGGATCGCCCGTCGCGCGCGCGACGGGCCCTCGGGGACCCGGTAGAGTAGCAGGGAGTGAGCCAGCGCAGCGCCGAACCCGTCCGCGAAGCGACGACGATCCCCTTCGACGGGGCGCACGTCGACGCGCTGTCGGCGATCTGGGACCTGCCGGGGGCGGTCGCCGCCGGTGCGGCCGCGCCGCGCCAGGCCGTGCTGCTGGCCCACGGCGCCGGCGCGCCGATGGACGTGCCGCTGCTCGACGCGACGGCGCGCGCGCTGGCGGCGCACGGCGTGCCCTGCCTGCGCTTCCTCTACCCGTACACCGAGCGCGCTCGGCGCGAAGAGCGACGTTTGCCCCCGGACCGCGCCCCGGTCCTGATGGCGGCGCACCGCGCGGCGGCGGCGGTCCTGCGCGCGCGCTTCCCCGACGCGCGGCGCGTGTTCGGCGGCAAGTCGATGGGCGGACGCATGGCCAGCCTGATCGCGGCCGAGGGCGACGACGTGGACGCGCTGTTCTTCCTCGGCTACCCGCTGCACCCGGCGGGCAAGCCGGAGCGCCTGCGAGCCGAGCACTTCGCCGCGATCGAGCTGCCCGCGCTGTTCCTGCAGGGCGACCGCGACGCGCTCTGCGACCTGGCGCTGCTGGACCGCGAGTTGGAGCGCTGGGGCGGCGCGGCGACCGTGCACGTCGAGCGCGGCGCGGACCACGGCTTCGACGTGCGCAAGAAGGACGGGCGCACGCCGGACGAGGTGCGGACGAGCGTCACGGCGACGCTGCTCGCGTGGCTCGGCGCGGCGGAACCCGAAGGTCCCGTGCCGGGTGCGAGATCATCGGGTTAGCAACACCGGGCGGCCTGCGGCTGCCCGGTGTTGCTGACCCGATGACTTCGCACCCGGCACGGTACCTTTCGCACCCGGCACGGGACCTTCGGGTTCCGCCGCGCTCAGCGCAGGTCGGCCAGGCGGCGCAAGCGCGCGCCGGTGCGCAGGCCGATCGCGTCCTCGAGCGTCGGGTCGACGGACAGCACGACCGTCGGCAGCGCGACCCCGCCCTCGTGCGCTTCGACCGCCGGGGCCGGCGGCGCGCTCTCCGCCCGCACCTCCTCGACCTCGCGCATGCCCGCCAGGTAGGCGGTGACGCTCCACGCCGTGCCGGTGACGACGAGGGAGACGAGCAGGAGCAAGCGGGGGAGGGTCTGCATGGCGGGGAACCGGGCTCGGAAGGCGCTACCGGGCTCGTGCGCGTCGCCTACCGAATCCTTGCACGCGATCCTCGAAATCCACCTTCCTTCGGCGGATGACCCGATCCGACACACGCCGCGGAGGTCGCCGCCCGGGCGGCCTCACCGGAGCCGAACCGCCGCCTTACACGACGCGGCGCAGCCGGGCGACGAAGAAGCCGTCGACGCCCCCGCCGGGCAGGAACCGCCGCGCCCGCGCGAGCCGCGGGTCCATGTCGCGGTCCTTCCAGCGCGCGAGGCCGGGCGCCGTCCCCGGGAACTCCGCGGGCAGCGGCTCGACCTCCGCCGCGTCCCCCCACCGGCGCAGCACCTTCGACAGCACCTGCTCGTTCTCCTCCGGCGCGAAGGTGCAGGTCGAGTAGACCAGCACGCCGCCCGGACGCAGGGCCTCGAAGGCGGCCAGCAGCAAGCGACGTTGCTCGCCGGCGAGCCGCTTCACCTTCGACGGCTTCCAGTCCGCCCAACTCGCGGCCTCGTCCAGGTGGAAGCGGCCCTCCGAGCTGCACGGCGCGTCGAGCAACACGCGGTCGAACGCCCCCGGCTCGCGGCGCGCCAGCGACTCGCCGCGCGCGACCGACACCTCGACGAAGTCCTCCACGCGCTGCGACGCCAGCACCGCGCGCAGCTTGAACGCGCGCTTCTTGCTGCGGTCGTTCGCGACCAGCCGCCCCTCCGCCTGCATCGCGGCGGCGATCTGCGTGGTCTTGGAACCCGGCGCGGCGCACAGGTCCAGCACGCTCTCGCCGGGCTCGGGCGCCAGCGCCAGCACGGCGGCCATGCTGGACAGCGACTGCACGTACGCGCGGCCCTCCGCGAACGCCGGCGTCGCCTGCAGCGCGCGGACGTCGCCGCCCTCCAGCGCGAACGCGTCCGCGAACGGCGCCGGCGCGGGGCGCAGTTCGACGCCCGCGGCCGCGAGCTCGGCGGCGAGCGCGTCCGGCGTCGTCAGCAAGCGGTTCGCACGCACCCAGCGCGTGCGCGGTTCGCCGAGCGCCGCGAGGACGCGCGCCGCCTCGTCCGGGCCGAGCTGCAGCGCGAGTCGCTCGCGGAACGCCTCCGGCAGGCGGAGCGCGCGGTCCACGCTACTCCTTCAACCAGTCCTCGTAGGCGGCGAAGGCGTACTCGCGGCCCAGGAAGTCCTTCACCAGGTCGTTCGCGTCGCGCTTGCCGCCCTGCGCCAGCACCTTCGCGCGGTACTCGTCCGCGGTCACGAGGTTCATCACGTCGCCGCGGAAGCTGGAGAACAGGTCCTTCGCGATGACGAGCGACCACATGTAGGTGTAGTACAGCGCCGAGTAGCCGTGCAGGTGGCCGAAGCCGGCCTGGAAGTGGCTGCCGTCCGTGTGCGGGTACGGCAGCAGGCGCGACTTCAGCTCGACGACCGTGCGCTCCAGGTCCAGCCCGGCGGGGTCGCGGTCGTACAGCGACAGCGACAGCAGCGCGTAGAACATCTGCACGCGCACGCCGATGCCGCGGCCGTAGGCCTCCGCCTTGCGCATGCGCGCGACGAGCTCTTCGGGGATCGGCTCGCCCGTCTCGTAGTGCCGCGCGAAGCGCGACAGCACGCCGTGGTCCCACGCCCACTCCTCGTACATCTGGCTGGGCACCTCGACGAAGTCCCACTCCGTCGCGATGCCGGAGAAGCACAGGAAGCGGTGGTTCGCGGAGAACAGGTGGTGCAGCAGGTGGCCGAACTCGTGGAAGAAGGTCGTCACCTGGTCGTGCAGCAGGAGGCCCGGGTCGTCGCCCTTCGGGCACGGGAAGTTGCAGACCAGCGAGGCCTCGGGGACGGTGTCGCCGCGCACGCCGCGGCGGATGTCGAACTCGGCCGCGTGCTTGTACTTGCCCTCGCGCGGGTGCATGTCGAGGAAGAAGCGCGCGACGACCTCGTCGCCGTCCAGGATCTCGAAGCAGCGCACCGACTCGTGCCAGCGCTCGGCCTCGGTGTCCTCGCGGAACGTCACGCCGTACAGCTTCGCGCTGGTCGACAACACGCCCTGCAGGACGTTCTCGTACCCGAAGTACGGGCGCACGGACTGCGAGTCGAACGCCAGGGTCTCGGCCTTCAGCCGCTCGACCCAGTACGCGCGCTCCCACTCGTGGATCGCGTCGGCGTCGGCCACCGTCTTGCGCTTGAACGCGAGCAGCTCGGCGTACTCCTCCTCCATGCGCTCCTTCGCCAGCGACGCGACCTTCTCGATGAAGTCGGCGACGGCGCCGGGCGTGCGCACCATCTTGTCCTCGGTGACGTAGGCGGCCCAGTTCTCGTAACCCAGGAGGCGCGCCAGCTCGTGGCGCGCGGCCAGCAGCTTCGCGAGCACCGCGTCGTTCTGCGGCCAGGCGCGCCCGGTGTACTCCAGGAACAGCTGCTTCCGCAGGTCGCCGCGGTGCGCGAACGTCATGAACGGCAGGAAGTCCGGGCCGTCCGTCGTGATCGTCACGCTGCCGTCGTCGGCGA
>JAUHYB010000038.1 GCA_030426745.1 bacterium | reverse complement strand
GGCAGGTCGACGGAGCGCGCGCCGGCGCGGTCGCCGATCCAGGCGCGGTTCAGCGCGCACGCGGCGCGCCAGAACACGACGAAGCTCGCCAGCCCGGTGAGGCGCACGATCCACCAGTAGTCGAGCCCCGCCGCGCGCCAGGTCGCCAGCCACAGGAGCCAGGCGGGCGAGGAGTAGCCCTCGACCGACTCGCCGGGGTTCCAGCAGATGCCGGCGCCGTGCAGCACCCACTGGTCCACGTAGCGGAAGTACACGTACGCGTCGTCGAGCAGCCAGGCGTACCACAGCACGCCCGCGAGCCCGACGACGAGCGCGCACCACTCGGTCGGCGTGGTCCGGCCGGGGCGAGCGCGGGAAGCGGCGTCCGGCCGGAGCGCGTCGCGCCGTCCGGACTCCCGGGACGTCGACGTCATTCCTGATCCTCTCTCCGGGAGGGGGAACGCCGGCCGCGCCGGAGCGGGTCCCGGCGGCGTTCTGCTCCCTGATGAGGAACGGCCGCCGACCCGCCGGCCCGCAAGGAAACCGCGGTTCGGCGCGCCGGCGGGAGCGGCGAGTCCCGGAACGAGCGCCGCGCGCCCCTCCGACGTCCCCGTCCGCGCGGCGCCGCGCCGCGGAGGGCGAAGGTGCGGTGCCGAAGGTGCGGTGCCGGGTGCAGAATCGTCGGGTTCGCGAACAGCGGCAGCCGGACGCCCGCCGCTGTTCGCGAACCCGACGATTCTGCACCCGGCACCGTACCTTCGCCCTCTACACTGCCCGGTCCGACATGAGCCAAGAGACCGATCCCGCCGCCACGCCGGCGACGCAAGAGCCCGCGCCCGACGCGTCCGCTCCCTCGCCCTACCGCAACCTGTGGGTGCCGCTGGTCGTCGTGCCCGCCCTGATCGTCGTCGTGCTCGTGCTCGTGTTCCTGCTGTTCGGCGGCATCGCGGGCTCGGAGTCGACGATCTCCGAGGACCTCGACACGGCGGTCAACGGCGGCAAGAACGAGCGCACGCAGGCGGTGTTCGAGCTGACGCAGAAGATGCTGGAGAACCAGCAGGCGCGCATGGCCGGCGGGGCGGAGCCGTGGGAGACCGGGCCCGAGATCGTGCCGGCGCTGCAGCGCGCGTGGGAGCGCCTGGACGAGGAGGACCACCAGATCCGCTACGTCGTCGCGGCGTTGCAGATGCTGGAGGGCGACCCGCTGGGCGCGGAACACCTGCGCGAGTTCCTCGCGCTGGAGGAGGGGGACGACCCCGGCGGCACGCTGCGGCGCAGCGCGCTGATCAGCCTGGCGGTCGCGCAGGATCCCGCGGCGCTCGAGCCGGCGCTGGCGCTGGCCGAGGACCCCGACCGCGGCGTGCGGCGCGAGGCGGTGATGCTGCTCAGCGTGCTCGAGGGGCCCGAGGTCGACGCGGCGCTCGTCGCGGCCCTGGGCGACCACGAGTTCGAGGTGCGCGCGAACGCGGCGATCGCGCTGGCGGAGCGCGGCGACGGGCGGGCGGCGCCCGTGCTGCTCACGATGCTCGACCCGGCGACCGTCGAGGCCGAGCGCGAGGCCCACCCCGAGCGCTTCCGCGGCGCCGAACGCGCCCGGAACGTGCGCGTGGCGGCGATCGGAGCGCTCGGCATGCTCGGGCGGCCCGAGGACCTCGCGGCCCTGGAGCAGGTCGTGGAGAGCGATGCGGACCCCGAGGTCCGGAGAGCGGCCTCGGAGGCCCTGGCGGCCGCGGCCCCCCCCGCGGAGCGCTGATCCGGCCCGGGGAGCGCTGATCCGGCCCGCGGAGCGCTGATCCGGCCGGCCGACCCCGCCGGCCGAGACCGCCAGCCGAGACCGCCCGGGGACCCCGGGCGGGTGGGCGGCGTCCCGCTCGCGCCGACCGGCCCGCGACCCCCTCGCAGCGGCCCCCGCCGGCCCCCCAGGGCGGCTCACCGCCCCGCGCGGCCCGATCCCGCGCTTGCCTTCGCGCCGGCCTTGCGCCATCCTGCGCGAACAGGAACGAGGCTTCGTCGAGCGATCCTCGGCCCTCCGCATCCGCGTCCGCCTCTGGCCAGGGGGCGCGGAAGGGGGACCGCGACGCGGGGCCGACCATCGGAGGGTCCGCGGATCCCGCCCGACCACGCCGCGCCGCGGCGGTCCGGGCGAGGGTCGTCGAGACCGCTCTCCGGTCTGGAGAACAACGTGAGCAACGAGAAGCAGGCCTCGGAGCAGGCCAACGAACCGTCGGATCCCGAGGCGCCCGCCCTCCACCGGGCGCCGTTGCGCGGTGAGGTCTCGAGACGGGGCTTCCTCTCGGTCCTCGGACTCGGCTGGGTCGCCTTCGCGGCGGCCGGCGCGGGGCTGCTCGGCGCGGCCGTGCGCTTCCTGTTCCCGAACGTGCTCTACGAGCCGCCGCAGGAGTTCAAGGCGGGCTTCCCCGCCGAGTTCGCGGTGGGGCAGGTCGACGAGCGCTTCAAGGCCGAGTACGGCGTCTGGCTCGTGCGCGAGGAGACCGGCTTCTACGCGCTGTCCACCGTCTGCACGCACCTCGGTTGCACGCCGAACTGGTTGCCCGCGGACGAGAAGTTCAAGTGCCCGTGCCACGGCAGCGGCTTCATCAAGTCGGGCGTCAACGTCGAAGGCCCGGCGCCGCGGCCGCTCGAGCGCTACCGCATCGCGCTCGCCGAGGACGGCCAGATCGTCGTCGACAAGAACCAGAAGTTCCAGGAGGAGAAGGGGCAGTGGACCATGGACGGTGCCTACCTCTTCTACGCCGCATGATCGCCGGCTGACGACCGTCGTCCCCCCGACGCGATCCTCGCGATCGCTCGTCCGCCCTTCGCTCCGCGCGACGTCGTTCCCCCGACACGGCGCGGTCCGGCGAGACCTCCGGCCGCGCGCCGCGACGACTCGCCCGCTCCTTCCACCCCCCGAACGAGATCCCCTCACCGCACCGGCGACGCGCCGGTGACCCGGACACCCAGAGGCTCCATGGGCAAACTCTTCGATTCGATCCGGAACACGCAGCTGTGGAAGTCGGTCTTCCGACACGGCTACCCGGACACACCGCGGAACCGGACGCTCGCCGTCCTGTCGAACTTCTTCCTCCACCTCCACCCGGTGAAGGTTCGGCGCAGCGGCATCCAGCTCTCCTACACCTGGTGCATGGGCGGGCTGACGTTCTTCCTGTTCCTGATCGAGACGATCACGGGCCTGCTGCTGATGTTCTATTACCGGCCCACCGCGGAGCTGGCGTACCAGGACATCTTCGCGCTGCGCGAGCACGTGCCCATCGGCATCATGCGCGAGCTGCACCGCTGGTCGGCGCACATGATGGTCATCACCGTCTGGTTGCACATGTACCGCGTGTTCCTGACGGGCTCGTACAAGCCGCCGCGGGAGTTCAACTGGAACGTCGGCGTGATCCTGCTCGTGCTGACCCTGCTGCTCTCCTTCACCGGCTACCTGCTCCCCTGGGACCAGCTGGCGGTGTGGGCGATCACGGTCGGTTCGAACATGGCGCGCGCGACGCCGTTCCTGGGCCACGAGGGTCCGGGCGCGTCGCTGATCAGCTTCGGCGGCCTGAACTTCATCCACGCGGGCGACGACGTGCGCTTCGGCTTGCTAGCAGGCCGCTTCGTGGGTGAGGGCGCGCTGCTGCGCTTCTACGTGCTGCACTGCGTCGGCATCCCGCTGGCGGCGGCGACGCTGATGGCGATCCACTTCTGGCGCGTCCGCAAGGACGGCGGCATCTCCGGTCCGCTGTAGGAGGACGGTCGATCCATGAGTGAACAGCTCAAGCACTTCGTCGACTGGCTCATGCAGCCGACGCTCTACTTCGCGCTGTCGGTGGTCGCGCTCGTCGCGGTCCTGAAGTTCCGCGCGATCAGCACGAAGAAGTCGGTGATCATCGGCTTCTTCGTGCTCGGCACCGCCTTCTTCGCGTGGGCGTGGAGCGACCCGAACTTCAACAAGATCATCACGAAGCCGGACAACGTGCCGATCGTGATCCTCTTGGCGACGGTCATCTTCTTCAGCTGGCTCAGCCTGCACCGCGGGTACATCAACGACGAGCGCAAGAAGAAGGGCCTGCCCACCCTCGAGGGCGAGCTGGGCAAGCAGAAGGTCTTCACGTGGCCCGACCTGGTCTACACCGAGCTGATCTGCATGGTGCTCTTCACCGCGCTGCTCGTGATCTGGTCGATCAAGATCGGCGCGCCGATCGAGGAGCCGGCCGCGCAGGCGCGGACGCCCAACCCGTCGAAGGCGCCGTGGTACTTCCTGGGCCTCCAGGAGCTGCTCGTGTACTTCGACCCGTGGATCGCGGGCGTGCTGCTGCCGAGCTTCATCATCGTCGGGCTGTGCGCGATCCCGTACATCGACGTGAACCCGAAGGGCAACGGCTACTACACCTTCGAGGAGCGACCGTTCGCGATCAGCTTCTTCTGGGTCGGCTTCCTGCTGTTCTGGGTGTCCTTCGTGATCCTGGGCACCTTCCTGCGCGGACCGAACTGGAGCTTCTTCGGGCCCTTCGAGTACTGGGACCTGCACAAGCTCGAGCCGATGGTGAACATCGACCTGTCGACCTACTTCTGGTTCGACCTGCTGGGTCGACCGAAGGCGCCGTCGGATCCGCTGCTGCGCGAGCTGCCGGGCATCGTTCTGTTGCTCGGGTACTTCGCGGTGCTGCCGGTGCTGCTGCAGAAGCCGTTGATGGCGAAGCTGTTCGACGGCAAGCGCGAGCACATCGTGCGCTACCACCTGATGATGCACCTCTTGCTCTGGTTCGGCCTGATCCCGATCAAGATGCTGCTGCGCTGGACGATCGACCTGAAGTACATCGTCGGCATCCCCGAGTGGTTCTTCAACGTCTGACGCGAACGCGCGACGCCCGGGCGTGCGGCACGCCCGGGCCACCCCTCCACACGACCTGGACGCTCCATGGCTGATCGCGGCGATACCCACTACTCCGTCTCTCGCTTGAACCGCTGGTTCATGGCGTCGAGCGTGCTGCTCCTCATCGCCTCCGTGTGGATGGTGATCGACGACTGGAACGCGCCCTGGAAGAAGTACCAGGGCGAGTTCCGGCAGATCGAGGTGAACCGCGCCGAGGCCCGCCTGCAGGAAGCGGACATGCAGGCGGCGCTCGCCGAGGAAGCGCAGCTGCAGGAAGTCCTGGAGCAGCGCCTCGCGGCGTCCACCGACTACGAGACGAGGATCGCGACGCTCGAGGAGGAACTCGCGACCTTGAAGGGTCAGCGCTTCACGGCGTCGGAGCTCGCCAAGAAGGCCAAGCAGGACTTCAACTGGCAGCGCTTCCTGATCGAGGAGCACCGCGCGGCGCACAACGACCCCGCGTACGGCGTGGAGGAGCTTGCCGCGCTCGACGCCGAGTTCAACGCGCTCGACGGCGAGAAGCAGGCGCTCGACTTCGCGGTCCAGGCGAAGGAGGACGAGATCGCGGCGGCCAAGGCCGAGTTCACCGAGATCGAGTCCGCCATGAAGAAGGCGACCGGCGACCTCGACCTCGTGCGCAAGAAGCTGGACAAGCTCGCGCCGTCCGACGTCGCCGCGAAGGCCGCGAACTTCGTGCGCGACTTCCCCGGCCTCGACTTCGTCGACCCGCAGAACAAGGTGCAGAAGGTCGTGCTCGACGACCTGACCTTCGAGCTGAACTTCACCAAGAAGACGCGGATCGACATGTGCCAGACCTGTCACCTGGCGATCGATCTGGAGGGCTACGAGGAGGGCGGCGTCGGCCTGGAGGGGGAGCCGCTCGCGCAGCCGTTCCTGTCGCACCCGCGCCTCGACCTGTACCTGACGGCCAAGTCGCCGCACCCCAAGTCGAAGGTCGGCTGCACGATCTGCCACCGCGGATCCGGCGAGGCGCTGCAGTTCACCCGCGTCGACCACCGCCCGGTCGGCGACCCCAAGTCGATGGACTGGGGCAAGGAGTGGAAGGACGAGTACCACTGGCACAAGCAGCATCACTGGGACTACCCGATGCTGACCATGGACAACGTCGAGGCGTCCTGCGTGCAGTGCCACAAGACGACCATGGAGCTGATCGCCGAGGACGCTCCGAAGGTCTCCGAGGGCTACCAGAACTTCGAGCGCTACGGCTGCTACGCCTGCCACAAGGTCGACTGGTTCCCGACGAAGCGCAAGCCGGCGCCGACGCTGAAGAAGCTCGCCAGCAAGCTGCAGCCGGACTGGGTCGCGTCGTGGGTCGAGGACCCCAAGGCCTTCCGCCCGACGACGTGGATGCCCCAGGTCTTCCACCTCGAGAACTACGCCCCCGACGAGACGATCGTCCACTCCAAGTGGTCGGAGGGTCGTGAGATCAAGGGCCAGGAGTGGAACGACAGCGCCGTCGCCGCCGTCACCGCCTTCCTGTACGCCCAGGACCAGAGCGAGCCGCTGCCGCCGGTGCCCGTCGAGGGCGACGCCGAGCGCGGCCGCGAGGTGTTCCGCGTCGCGGGCTGCCTGGCCTGCCACAACCTGTCGGGTTACGACGGCGAGGAGCTCCTGACGCAGGACCTGGCGTTCGAGCCGAACGAGACGAACATCCACGGCCCGAACCTGCGCGGCGTCGCCACGAAGACGACGCGCGAGTGGATCTACCACTGGATCAAGGATCCGGCCGCCTACTGGCCCGAGACGCGCATGCCGAACCTGCGGCTGTCCGACCAGGACGCGGCGGACGTCACGGCGTACATCGTCGACGACCCCGACGGCCACTTCCACGACGTGCCCGACGACTGGGAGGTCGCCGCGTCGCCCGCCACGCTGGACGTGCTGCAGGAACAGGCGCGCTGGTTCTTCTCGCGCCTGGGCCGCGACGAGCTCGAAGCGCGCTTCGCCGGCAACGTGCCGGAGCACCGCTGGGACCGCGAGCAGGACATGCTGGTCGCCGTCGGCGAGAAGTTCGTCGCGCAGCAAGGCTGCTTCAGCTGCCACGAGGTCACCGGATACGAGGACGCCAACCCGATCGGCGTCGAGCTGTCCAACTGGGCGTCGAAGACCGTCGACAAGCTCGACTGGGGCGTGCTGCCGCAGCTCTTCGAGCAGGAGCTCGGCTGGGACCTGACGCACCGCGAGGAGTACAAGCACTACCGCGAGCACTGGCTGCGCGAGAAGCTGCACAACCCGCGCATCTTCGACCGGGAGAAGACCAAGAACCCGATCGAGAAGCTGAAGATGCCGTACTTCGGCTTCGAGGACGAAGAGGTCGAGTCGCTGATCACCTTCGTCGTCGGCCTGGTCGACGACGAGGTCCAGCGCGCCAAGATGGTGCCGACCGTCGCGCAGCAGTCGATGAACGACGGTATGCGCGTGGTGCGTCGCATGAACTGCGAGGCTTGTCACCAGCTCGAGCCCGGCCAGATCGAGGTGATGGGCGAGGACGGCGTCACGCACCACCTGCACGGCGAGCTGCTCGCCATCGGCGACGACACGATGCCGCCGCGCCAGGTGGACCGCGAGGCGCTCATGGACGCGATCGCGGCCTACGAGGAAGCGCTGGACGAAGACGTCGAGGAAGTCGGCGTCCGCCTGCTCGAGCCCTCGCCCGGCTTCGGCGTGTCCGGCTCTTCGCGCTTCTTCGAGCCGGACGACATCGTCTCGGTCACCCCGCCGAAGGGCGGCGACTTCGTGCGCGTCGTCACCGACTATTACTTCCGCGGCATCGAGATGTACGACGCGGAGACCCCGGACGATCCGTACTGGTACTGGAACCTCGGCGAGAACGGCGAGGTCGAGGACGTCGACGGCGAGCTGCGCCCGTACTACGACGAGCAGTACGACAAGATCCGCTGGACCTTCGCGCCGCCCGTCCTGTGGGACGAGGGCTTCAAGCTGCAGCGCGAGTGGTTCTACTCCTTCCTGAAGGACCCGGTGCCGCTGCGCAAGCAGATGCGCGTCAAGATGCCGACCTTCGCCTTCACCGACGGCGAGGCGGAAGCGGTCGCCGACTACTTCGCCTACCTCGCGGAGAAGGAGTACGAGCGGGACTACGCGCGCACCGCGCGCCTCGCGCTCGGCGTGGAGCCGAAGGAGTCCTTCGAGGGTCCCGGCAAGCCGTGGCCGGAGCTGTCGAACCAGATGGCGGGCGGCGACGGCCTCGCGGTCTCGCAGGTCGCCGAGGGCGCGGGCATCTCGCGCCAGACGGTCGAGGGCATCGAGGACGGCTCCGAGCCCGCGATCGAGGCCGGCTTCGGCAAGCTGCGCGACTACGCGGAGGGGCAGGGCTTCTCCTGGCACCACCGCGTCGACCCGCGCTACGAGCAGGTCTCGCGGCGCTCGCCGTCGCACCTCGGCGAGCGGGGCGACCTGCTCGCGGTGGGCCGTGACCTCGCCGTGCGCGACGTCAACTGCTACCAGTGCCACTGGCACAACGGCGAGGAGCCCGAGCAGGTGGGCACGCCCATCGCCTGGGCCCCCGACCTGGCCATCGCGCGGGAGCGCCTGCGCGAGGACTGGGTCCACGACTGGCTCTGGAACCCCAGCCTGATCTACCCTGGTACGGCGATGCCCGCCAACTTCGCGGGTGACCCCGCCGGATATCAGGAGACCTACCCCGAATCCACCAACGCCGACCAGATCCGCGCGGTCATGGATTGGCTGTACAACCTCGACCGAGTCCCGGACGAGAACCAGAACTGACGGAGAACGGAACGATGAAGACCTGGAACATGCTCAGCGTCCTGCTGGTCGCCGGCGCCGCCACCGCCGCGACGGTCGGTGAACAACCCGAACAGAAGACCGATAGCTGCTGCGCCTCGGACGCGACGAACGCCGCCAAGACGCCCGAGGGCAACTACCTCGTGCACGCCAACCCGCCCGCGCAGGACGAGGTGACGGGGACGGCCGCCGGCAAGGTCGTCTTCGGCGGCGAGAAGCGCCCCGAGGTCAAGGAGCTGACCATCTCCGAGCAGCAGGAGAAGGGCTGCGTCGAGGGCGGTCACACCGACAAGACGAACCGCAGCCTGCTGATCCACAAGGACGGCGGCATCGCCAACGTGGTCGTCACGATCGACGTCGACGGCGCCGAGCTGAAGATCCCCGAGAAGCCGATCGAGCTCGACCAGATCGCGTGCCGCTTCGAGCCGCACATCCTGATGGTCCCGGCCGGCGTCACCGTCGAGTACAAGAACTCCGACGCGATCTCGCACAACGTGCACACCTACTCGACCAAGAACCCGGCCTTCAACAAGACGATCGCCGCGGGCGCGAGCGAGACGCAGAAGCTGGAGAAGGCGGAGTCGATCGGCGTGAAGTGCGACATCCACCCGTGGATGTCCTGCTACCTGTTCGTCTCGGACACGCCCTACGCCGCGGTGACCGCGCGCGACGGCAGCTTCTCGATCCCCAAGCTGCCCCCCGGTGAGTACAACGCCAAGCTCTGGCACGAGACGCTCGGCAAGGCCCGCGCCAAGGTGACCATCGGCGCCGACGGCAAGAGCGAGGCGATCGAGGTCAAGATGGGCGGCGAGGAGTCGGGCGGCGGCGGCGGCCGTCGTCGTCGTCGCTGATCCGCGGCGCTCCTCACGACTCGCGGCGCGGCCCGCGCTCCCGACCCGGGAGCGCGGGCCGCGCCCGTTCGGGGACCGCGCGGCGGGCCCCGTCCGGCGCGCCGAGCGGACCCGCCGGCCGGCGCAAACGGGATCGGGGCGATCGCGTACCCTGGGGCGACTGCTGCAGCCGACCCCGAACCCGAGGTGTCCCGTGATGCGATCCGCCCTGCTCGGCCTCGCCGCCCTGGCGAGCCTGTCCTTCCCCGCCGCCGCCCAGCGCGCGCCGCAAGCGCCCGACGCGCCGCGCCCCGTCGCTCTGGCCCCCGCGCCGCGCGTGGCGCCGCAAGCGCCCGAGCGCGACCCCGACCGCGGCGTGATCGGCGTCTTCCTGGGCCCGAACGACACGACGGGTCGCGACGGCGCCCGCGTGAACGGCCTGGTCGACTCCGGTCCCGCGGCCGCCGTCGGCCTGCAGGTCGGCGACCGCATCCTGGCCGTCGACGACGCGCCGACGCCGAACGTCAGCGCGTTGATGACCGCGATGCGCGGGCGGCGTGCGGGCGAGACCCTGACCCTGACCGTGGAGCGCGACGGCTGGCGCAAGCGCGTCGAGGTGGAGCTGGGCGCCGCCGAGGCGCCGCGCGCGCTCGAGGAGGTCGAGGACGTCGAGATCGAGGAGATCGAGGAGATCGAGGTGGCCGAGGAGCCGATCGAGATCCGCGAGCTGCGCCGCCTGATCGAGTCCCGCGACGCCGACGGCCGGTCGCGCGTCCGCGAGGAGCCGGACGGCGCCGCGCCGCGCACGCGCCGCGAGTGGATCGAGGTGCGCGAGCGCGACGGCGGCGAGCCGGAGATCCGGCGCCGCGTCTGGATCGACGGGGAAGAGGTCGACCCGCGCTCGATCGACGACGACGAGCTGCGCCGCAACGTGCGCGAGTGGGTCGAGCGCAGCGAGGACGCGCAGCGCCGCCGCCGCGTCGAGCGCGACGCGCGGATGGACCGCGCCGAGCGCCTGCACCGCCAGGGCCTGCAGCAGGAGCGCATCGAGCGCGAACGGATCGAGCGCCGCGCGCCGCAGCGCGCCGAGGCGGAGCGGCGCCGCGAGGAGCTCGAGCAGCGCCGCGCCGCGATGCACGAGCTGCGCGCGGAGGTCGAAGCCCTGCGCGCGGAGGTCGAGGCCCTGCGCGCCGAGCTGCACCGCCTGCGCGCGGACCGCTAGCGCGCCGCTCCGTCGCCGACCGGGCCCGGGCTCCCTCGAGAGGGGGGCGCGGGCCCGCGCCGCTTCGGACCGCAGCGCCGCTTCGGACCGCGGCGCAGGACACGCCGCGATGCCGCTCAGGCCGCGGATCCGCCCAGGTCCAGGATGCCCTGCGAGGGGCTCCAGTCGTGGAGCACCCGCGCCACGGCCTGCAGGAGCGCCTCGTCGGCCGCGCGCTCCCGCGCCGCCCGGTCGGCCAGCCCCAGGGACCGCTCGACCGTCGCCAGCACCCGCTCGCGCACCTCCGGGGGCGCCCCGAGGGCCCAGCGGACCAGGGGCAGCATCTCCTCGCCGGCCTCCGCGTGCAGTCCGTGGCGACGACAGAGGGCTTCGAGCAGGCGTTCGGCTTCCATGGCTGGGGTCCGGCGGGCGCACTCTCCCGCACGCCCAAAGGTACCCCGAACCCGCCGGCGGGGCCGTGAGAGCTAGGTCTCGATGCGGCTCGCGGCGTCCGAGCTGAAGGCCAGGATCGCGGCGACGTCCCCGGGCCGCAGCTCGAGGAAGTCCGCCGTCTCCTGGTCCAGCGTCCGCTCCGCCTCGTCCAGGCGCCCGCCCGACACGCGCGTCGCCAGGAGGTTCGCGTTGGCGACGAGCGCGGCCACCGGGTCCAGGATCAGGTTCTCGACCGGACCGTGGTGGTACTGGATCGCGGAGATCGCGGCAGGCGGCAGGCCCCAGCGCGCGGCGACCATCGCGCCGACGTCGCAGTGGTGGAAGCCGAAGCGCTTCTTCTCCGCGTGGTGCATGCGGTCGCCGAGCACGCCGGACAGGCGGTGGCAGTCGAGGTACTCGTCGCGCAGGCAGTCGAGCATCACGACCTTGCCGATGTCGTGCAGCAGGCCGCAGGTGTAGAACTCCTCCGGCTGCAGGTCGAGCGCGCGCTGCGAGTGCTCGGCGAGCTTCGCGCAGACCTGCGCGACCAGCACCGAGTGCGTCCACAGGTCGTCGATGCGGAACTCGGTGTACTTGCGCAGGTGGTCGAACTGCTGGATCACGGCCGCTTGCAGCACGACGTTGCGCAGCACGCGCATGCCGAGCACCGAGCACGCCTGCTCGGTGGACAGGCAGCGCTCGCGCAGGCCGTAGAAGGCGCTGTTCGCGATGCGCAGCACCCGGGCGGCGAGCGGCGCGTCCTGCGCGACCAGCTCACCGATCTCGCGCGTGCCGCACTCCGGGTCGTCCAGGAGCATGCCGACGCGCGCCAGCACCCGGGGCAGGGTGGGGATGTTCAGGTGCTCGCGGATGCGACGCGTCGCCTCGTTGGTCGGCATGGGGGGGGACGGGGGTGGGGGCCGGTCGTCGATCTATCGAGCGCGACCGGGGGGGCGGCTTGACCCGAATCGAGATCCGCCGGCGCGCGCCCGGCCCGGCTCAAGAGCGGCGTCGCGCGGGGCCGATGCCTCTTGCCGCGGCTCCCCCCGGTCGCTCCGTCCCCCACGTCACCCGCGGTTCCCCACCATGCAGCGGATCCCCACCCTCGCCGCCCTCGTGGCCGGCGTCCTCCCCCTCGTCTCGTGCGGTTCGCGCGAGGTCGACGCCGGCACGGCCGTGCGCCTCGACCTGGACGAGCTCGTCGACAGCGCCGCGCTCGTCGTGGAGGGCCGCGTGGTCGAGCGCCGCGCGGTCGAAGGCCCCGGCGGCCGCATCGAGACCGAGCTGCGCCTCGCGGCGGACCGCCACTTCGTCGGCGAGGAGGTCGCCGAGCGCGTCGTCCGCGTGCCCGGCGGCGTGCTGCCGGACGGGCGCGGCCTGGTGATCCCGGGCATGCCGTCCGTCGCGACCGGCGAGGAAGTGATCCTGTTCCTGACGGAAGAGGGCGCGACCGGCGCGCGCATGCCCGTCGGCCTCGCCCAGGGCAAGCTGCGCGTCGTGACCGACCTGTCCGGCGCGCGCGTGCTCGTGCGCGAACCCGCCGGGCTGACGACCGTCGCGCCCGGCATGCCGCACCTGCACGCGGACTACTGGGAGGTGATGGGGTACGCCGAGACGGTGGCGCAGCTCCGCGCCGCCGCCGACCGCAAGGCGACGGGAGCCGGGCGCGCGCCCGCGGAGACGCCGCGTTGAACCGCCGCACGACGCGCGCGCTGCTGCTGTGCGCGACGGTGCTCGCCGGCGCCGCGCTCGTCCGCGGTTCGCTGCGGCTGATCAACCCGTCGAACGGCGCTCCGCTGCACTGGTCGAACCCCGCGGCGATCTCCGTCGTCATCCACGACGCCGGCTCGGACGACATCGCGGACGGCAGCCACGAGACGGCGCTGCGCATGGCGATCGACGCGTGGAACGACGTCGACGGCAGCGGCGCGCGCCTCGTCGAGGACCTGAACCCCGCGCACCGCGCCGCCGGCGACTGGACCAGCCCCGCGCACCACGTGCTGCGCTTCGACGAGACGAACGCCTCGGGGTACTTCCCGTTCGGATCCAGCACGGTCGCGATCACGCCCGTGTGGTTCACCGGCGGCGGGACGATCACGGACGCCGACGTGCTGTTCAACGGCTACGGCTTCGGCTTCACGACCTCCGGCGAGGCGGGGCGCTACGACGTGCAGGACGTCGCCGCGCACGAGCTGGGCCACCTGCTGGGCTTCGACCACTCCGGCCAGGCGGGGGCGACGCTGTACCCCTACGTCGACAGCCAGGTGATCCTGCACCGCAGCCTGTCGCGCGACGACGAGCAGGCCTTGCGCGCCGTCTACCCCGACCGCGCGCACGGCGCGATCCGCGGGCGCGTCGAGCGCTCGTCCGACGCGTCCGGCGTCCCCGGCGCGCACGTCGTCGCGCGCGACGCCGACGGGCGCACCTCCGGCGGGACGATCGCGGACGGCAACGGCAACTTCACGATCGGCGGCTTCGACGCCGGCGCGTACGACCTGGTCGTCGTCCCGCTGGACCAGCCGGTGTCCGCCGGCAACCTGACGCCGGGACACGTGGTCGAGACCAACTTCGGCCCCGCGTTCGCCGGGCCCTTCGCGTTGTCGGAGGGCCAGACGATCGACGTCGGCGCGATCGGCGTGGGCCCGGACGTCACGCTGAACCTGGGCACCAGCGCCGACCGCTTGCCGCTGCGGGCGGTGCGCGGCACGACGACCTTCCACCAGCTGCGCGGGTCGCAGCTCGTCCCCGGATCGACGTTGACCGCGTCCGACCCCGACGTCGTCGTGCAGGTCACCGGGTGGAGCTGGTCCAGCGTCGCCTTCCGCCTGCAGACGCCCGTCGGCGAGCCGCGCGGCCACTTCGACCTGCGCGTGACCGACTCGATGGGGCGCGTCAGCGTGCTGCCCGCCGCCGTCGAGGTCACGCCGCCCGACCCGGTCGTCGCGGCCGTCACGCCCGCGCAGGGCGACAAGGCCGGCGGCGGCGCGCTGACCATCCTGGGGTCGGACTTCGCGCCCGGTTGCCGCGTCGTCCTGGCCGGCGAGGTGTACGAGGACGGGGTGCCCGGCGGGTGCACGCGCGTCGACGACGGGACGATCACGTTGACGACGCGCCAGAGCGTCGCGGGCACCTGGGACGTCGTCGTCATCGACGAGAGCGGCGTCGAAGGGCGGCTCGCGGACGGCTTCCAGTTCACGACGATCCCGACGATCGCGTCGGTGTTCCCGCCGGCCGGCGACGACGCGGGCGGGACGCTGGTGACGATCAAGGGCGACGAGTTCGTCGACGGCTGCGTGGTGTCGATCGGCGGCGTCGTGCAGGCGACGACGGCCGTGCTCGACTCGCGCACCATCCTCTTGCAGACGCAGGCCGGCGTCGCGGGCGGCCCCTACGAGCTGCGCGTCGAGAACCCCGGCGGCGCGTTCGCGACGTCGAACTTCGCGTACGCCGCGCCGCCCGACCCGGACGTGACCTCGGTCGACCCCGGCGGCGGCTCGGCGATGGGGGGCGAGGTGATCCGCATCACCGGCGTGAACTTCGCCGCCGACACGCGCGTCGTCTTCGGCGCGGATCCCGAGACCGGCCTGGGCGGCCACGAGTCGCCCGAGGTGGTCGTCGTCAGCTCCGGCGAGCTGGACGTGCGCACGCCCGGCGTGGGCTACGACGCGGCGCTGTCGGTGCTCGCGCGCAGCGAGTCGACGGGCCAGGCGTCGGTCGTCGCCGCGGCCTTCACGACCGCCGGCAGCGGCGGCGACGGCGGGGGCTCGTGCCACGCGGTGCCCGTGGACGGCCCGCCGGACCCGCGTGACGTGGCGCGGACGCTGGCGTTCTTCGCGCTGCTGGCGCTCGGCGCGCGGCTGGTGCGACCGGCGCGTCGCCCCGCGCCGGCGGGCGTCGCGGCGGCCTGACGCTTCCCGCGTGCGCGGGCGCCGGGGGAAGCGCTACCCTCGGCGGCATGAGCACCCTGGTCTTCGACATCGAGGTCGTCGGCTTCCTGTGGGACGAGGTCGACGAGGCGACGCGCGGCTACCTGCGCGAGCGCGAGCGCGACCCCGCGCGCCGCGACGCCGTCCCCGAGCGCCTCGCGCTGTACCCCGGCCTCGGCAAGGTCGTCGCGATCGCCTTCTGGCTGGTCGAGGAGGACCGCGGCCTGCTGCTGCTCGAGGGCGAGCGCGAGCACGCCGACGCGCGCGAGTGGGAGAAGGTCCCGCACTCCAAGATCCTGCGCGGCAGCGAGTCGCAGCTCCTGTCGGCCTTCTGGAAGACCGTCGGCGCGGAGGGCGGGCGCAAGCGTCCGCGGCTGGTCACCTACAACGGACGCGGCTACGACGGCCCGGTGTTGATGGTGCGGTCCGCGCAGCTCGGCGTCGCGCCGACGCGCAACCTCGTCCCGAACCGCTACGCGCTGGAACAGCACACCGACCTGATGGACGTGCTGAACTTCCAGGGCGCGATGCGCGACCGCTACAGCCTCGACTACTGGTGTCGGCGCTTCGACGTCGAGAGCCCGAAGGGGTCGATCGACGGCAGCCAGGTCGGGCGCGCGTACCGCGAGGGGCGCATCGAGGACATCGGCGAGTACTGCCTGCGCGACGTGCGCGCGACGGCGGAGCTGTACCGGCGCCTAGCGGGGAACCTGCTCGAGGTCTTCGGGCGCTGAGGGGTCCAGCGCGTAGAGGCGCCACGCGGCGTCCGCGGCGAGCGGCGTGACGCTCGCGAGTCGATGGGGCAGCGGCGCGACCTCGTCCGCGAGCGCGCCGGCGGCGGGCGCCAGCCAGCGCCGCGCGCCGTCCACGCCGAGCGCCGACGCGACGGCGGCCGGCGCCGGATCGTCGGGGCCCGTCGCCGGGCGCAAGAGGCGCCAGGCGTAGTAGCTCGCCGCCAGGTTGACGCCCAGGCGCGCGTCGGCGGCGACGACGGCGTCGGGCGCGGTCGACGCGCGGAGGAAGCGGCCGATCTCGATCGGCGGCGGGATCGGCGACGCGTCGCCGCGGGTGCGCGCGCGCCACGCCGCCTGCGCGCCGAGCCCGGGCAAGGCCACGCCGAGCGCGAGCAGCACCAGCGGGTTCCAACCGGCGCGCAGCTTCGCGAGCGGGTCCGCGAGGCGGTCCAGCGCGAGCGCCGCGCCCAGCGCGAAGGCCGGCCACCACCACAGCTGGAAGTTCCACTGCTCCTCGGCCGTGTGGCGGTAGGACAGGAACAGCGCGAGCGGCGCGCCCCAGGCGAGCACGCCGAAGAACGGCGCGCGGCGGGTATCGGAATCCTCGCGCTCGACTCCGCGGCGCGCCGCGCCGCGCAACGAGCGCGCCGCGCGCCACAGCGCCGCGGCCGCGAACAGCGCGACGATCGGGAGCCCGTGCGCGCGCGTCGCCAGGTCGACCTGCGCCGCGCACCACGCGCCGAGGCCGACCGAGCCGTCGGCGAGGGGCGCGAAGATCTCGCGCGCGCGCTCGAACACGCTGGAGGCGACCGGCGTCAGCGTCCCGTCCAGCGCGGCGCGCGACGCGAAGTGGTGCAGGACCAGCGGTGCCGCCGCGCCGACGCCCGCGCACGCCGCGAACGCGATCGCGCCGCGCGCGCCGCGCCGGCGCAGGACCGCGACCGCGAGCGGCGGCAGGAACGCGAGCGGCGCGTAGGTGATCGACGCGCACAGCGCGGCGGCGCCGGCCGACCACGCGAGCGCGCGGCGCTCGCCGTCCTCCGCGTAGCGCAACCCGCATCCGACCAGCACCAGGCCCGCCGCGACTGCGAACGGCTCGTAGTTCACCAGGCCCGCCAGCTGGATGCCCGCGGACGAGGCCGCGCCGAGCCCCAGCGCGAGCAGCGCGACGCGCGCGCCGTGGTAGCGCCGCGCGAGCAGCCACAGCCACGCCAGGGCGAACGCGCTCGCGACGAACGACGGCACGCGCAGCGCGAGCTCGACGCCCTCGGGCGGCGCGCCGCCCCGGTGCGCGTCCGTCCAACCCGCCGGGCCCAGCGCGCGCGCCGACGCGTAGGCGACGAGCGGCACCGTCGGCGGGTGGTTCGCGTACACGAAGCGTTGCGCGTCCGACGCGGGCGGCGCCAGGTTCAGCGCCGGGTAGAGGCCCGCCGACTCGCCGCGCGCGTAGTTCACCGCGGCGACGGCGAAGAAGGCGCCTTGCTCGCCCTCGACGCCGCGGTCGAAGGGCGCGCCCAGGTCACGCGCGCGCGGCACGAGCGCGGCGACGAGCAGGAGGCAGACCGCGAGCCGCTCGACGGTCGCGAGCGGGATCGCGGAGACGCGCCGCGCGAGGCGGTCGCGCGGGGTCTCGGGCGCGTCGAGGCTCATCGGAGCGCCAGTCTGCGGCGCGCGCCGGCCCGCAGCAACCGCGAGCGCGCGACCGACGGGCCGTGCTGCCGCGAGCGCGACCGACGCGCTGGAATTCTGCGAGCGCGGTGACGCGCTGTGATTCTGCGAGCGCGGTGACGCGCTACAACCCCGGCGCCCGCGTCATCAGGCCGGGCAGGCGGGCGGGGTCGGAGGTCTCGGCGAAGCTGCCGCGGGCCTGGTGCACGTAGGCGCGCGGGCCGTCGGGGT
>JAUHYB010000398.1 GCA_030426745.1 bacterium | reverse complement strand
GGTTCCGCGGCACGCCGAACCGCTGCGAGGGCTGTCACAGCGACGCGCACGAGGGCGCGTTCGACCGCTTCCGCGGCAAGCTCGCGCGCGCGGAGGGCGGCAACTGCGCGCTGTGTCACTCGACGGACGACTTCGCGACGATCCCCGACCCCGGCTTCCGGCACGCGGAGTTCACCGGCTTCGCGGTGCTGGGCGCGCACGCGCAGAGCCGCTGCGAGACCTGCCACGCGCCCAGCGACCTGCCGGACGAGCACGGGCGCACCTTCGGCCGCGTCGCGGACCACTTCGGCGCCGTGCAGGGGTGCGCCGACTGCCACGAGGACGTGCACGAGGGGCGCTTCGACGCGCGCGGGCTACCGCGGAAGATCGACGACCGCACCGGGTGCGCGCGGTGCCACGACGAGTCGTCGTTCCGCGCGATGCCGTACGGCTTCGAGCACGAGCGCTGGACCGGCTTCCCCCTGACCGGCGCGCACGGCGAGCAGTCGTGCAGCACCTGCCACCCGGCCGTCCCGCCCAGCCGCGTCGCGGCGAACGGCGGGCGCTCGTGGTCCGCGGCCGTCGGCAACGCGTGCCAGGACTGCCACGCCGATCCCCACGCCGGCCAGTTCCGCGAGAGCGGCGTCACCGACTGTTCGACGTGCCACGCCGCGTCGCACTCGTTCGGCGAGACGGTGTTCCGCCACAACCTCGACTCGCGCTTCGCGCTGGACGAGACGCACGCGGCGCTCGCGTGCTCCGCCTGCCACGAACCGGTGCGCGTCGGCGAGGTCGAGGTCGTTCGATACAAGCCGCTGGGGAGGGAGTGCTCCAGCTGCCACGCCATGAACCAGGACGTGTTGCGGCGTCCGCGGAGGGGTTCGCGATGACAGGGAGACGAGGAGTGATCGCGTTGCTCGCGCTGGTGGGGCCGGCGCTGGGCGCGCAGGAGTCGGGCGGCGCGCCGCCCGGAGAACAGCGCGAGGAAGCGGGCGTCGAGACCTTGACGTTGCGCGTCACCAGCGTGCGCGCGGGCGGCGTGGTGGTCGTCGACCGCGGCCTGGCGGACGGGTTGCGCGAGGGCGACCGCGTGACGCTGCGGCCGCTCCAGTCGCGGCCGCGGCAGGGCCACGTGATCCTGGCGTCGGACCGCAGCGCGGAGGTGCGCCTGGAGGGCTCGGCCATCGCGATCGCGGTCGGCACGCAGGGTTTCTCGCGCGTGCCGCTGTCGCGCTTCGGCGCCGTCGATCGCGCGCCCGCGCCGCCGGTCGAGATGCCCGACGACGCGCCGGAGCACCCGCCGTGGGAGAACCTGGACGAGGCGTTCACCGAGGACATGCCGCTCCTGCGCAGCATCGACGGCGTGCGCCCGCAGGACCGCGCGCCGATCGTGTCCGGGCTCGTGTTCTCCGCCGGCAACGTGCGGTACACGACGGACGAGCGCTCCGACGGCTTCTTCCGCCTGGGCACCGAGGTGCACTACGAGAACCCGACGGGGCGCGGCGGCCAGCTGGACTTCGTCGGCGAGGTGAACTACCGCTTCACCGACGTCGAGGGCCAGGTGGACGAGTCGACGACGATCGGCCGCGTCGACCGCTTGTCGTACTCGATCGGCGGGACGCGCTTCGAGCCGTCGCGGCACGAGTTCGGCCGCTTCCTGCACGACGGCGTGCCGGAGCTGGGCGTGATCGACGGCTACGAGTGGAACCACCGCGGCGCGGGCGGCGCGCGCTTCGGCGCGTCCGCGGGGTTCCTGCCCGAGCCGACGCCGCACATGTCGACGGGCCAGGACGCCGCGATCTCGGCCTTCTACCAGTGGGCGTACGACGAGCGCGAGGAGCTGACCGCGACCGGCGCGTACCAGAAGACGTGGCACAACGGCGCGGCGGACCGCGACCTGTTCGTGCTGAAGATGGACTACTGGCAGTACGAGACGTGGGACTTCCACGGCGCGGCCTGGCTGGACTGGTACGGCTCGAGCGACACGGCCAAGGGCACCGGCCTGGACGTCACGCGCGTCGTGGCCAGCACCAGCCGTCGTTACGAGAACGGCAACGGCCTGACGTTCACCTACCGGCACGAGGAGCTGCCCGAGGTGCAGCGCCTGGAGTACGCGCCCGTGCCGCCGGACATCATCGCGGACGAGCACGCGGACCGCCTGGGCGCCGACGGCTGGACGTGGGTCCGCCCCGACCGCCGCCTGTTCGCGCGCACCGGCGCGTGGGTCGACCAGGAGGACTACGGCGGCGACCTGGAGGTCGGCGTCGAACAGCTCGAGTGGTTCCTCGACGACAGTCGCACGGAGCTGTCGGTCTTCGGCTCGCGCGGCAAGTACAGCTCGCTGCTCGGCTTCCGCGCCATCTTCGGCGTCCAGCGCGACCTCGTCGGCTGGAGCGCCTCCTACGAGTACTTCCAGAGCGACCAGCTGGGGTTCAGCGACGACAACGACGACCTGAACCACCACCGCTTGCTCGGCAACCTCGACCTGACGCGCCAGTCGGGGTGGAACCTGTCCCTGCGCGGCGGACTCGAGCGGTGGTCCGACGAACTCGCCGCCGTCGCCGGCTTCTACCTCCAGCGCAGCTTCTAGGGGCCCGTCATGAAGATCACGATCCGACCCGTCCGCGCGCTCGCGTACCTGACGCTCGCGCTCGGCATCCTCGCCTGCGTCGTGCAGTCCCCGCGCGACGTGCGGCAACACCGCTGGTGGTCCGGCCTGGGCCCCGTGCTGCCGCACGACACCTTCCCGGCGGACTGCAGCCTGTGCCACCTCGGCGAGAACTGGCACGAGTTGCGCGAGAACTTCAGCTTCGACCACGAGGCGGAGACCGGCGTGGCGCTGCTCGGCGCGCACGCGAACGCGAGCTGCCTGCGCTGCCACAACGACCGCGGGCCGGTCGCGACCTTCGCGGCGCGCGGCTGCGCCGGGTGCCACGAGGACGTGCACATCGGCGAGCTCGGCCAGAACTGCCTGAAGTGCCACCAGCGCCAGACCTGGGAGCCGGTCGGCATGCTCGCGCAGCACAACCGCACGCGGTTCCCGCTGGTCGGCGTGCACGCGTCGACCTCCTGCCGCCGCTGCCACCCCGGCGCCGAGCTCGGCCGGTTCAGCCCGGTCAGCGCCGAGTGCATCAGCTGCCACCAGGACGACCTGGCGCGCGCGCTGAACCCGAACCACGTCTCGTTCGGCTGGGTCCGCAACTGCGACCGCTGCCACGTGCCGACGACGTGGTCGCAGGCGGAGGTCCGCTGAGGGGCGCGCCTCGACAGGACTACGGTGCCAGGCACTTTCCTCCGGAATAGAGGGTCAGGGGTGGGAGCCGCCTCCGGCGGCTCCCACCCCTGACCCTC
>JAUHYB010000397.1 GCA_030426745.1 bacterium | reverse complement strand
GCAGGCCGCCGGCGCGTGGGACGCGTTGATCCCGACCGTCGAGGGCGACCTGTCGGAGGGCACCGTGTCGAACCTCTTCGTCGCGTCGGGCGGCGCGCTCGTCACGCCGCCCCTGGCGCGCGGCGCGTTGCCGGGCGTGGTGCGCGGCGAGCTGATCGCGGCGTGTCGCGAGGAGGGGATCGCCGTGCGCGAGGAGCGCGTCGAGGTCGCCGACCTGCGCGCGGCCGACGAGGTCTTCCTGACGAACAGCGTCGTGCGGGTCGCGCCGGTCCGCGCCGTGCTCGGCGTGCGCGACGACCTGCCGGGCGCCGACGGGCCGCTCGCGCGGCGGGCGCTGGCGCTGCTCCGCGGCCGCGAGGCGCTCGAAACGCGTCACCTGGACGCCGCCGGCGGTTAGGGACCCGCGTGCCGGGACGTTTCGAGCCCCCGACTCGTCTCGACCGGCCCGACCCCGCCGCCCCCGACCGGCCCCTCGCGCCCGACCCGCCGGTCGGGCAGGATGAGGGCTCGCCCGCCCCCCGCTGGAGATCGCCATGCAGACCACGACCCGCACCGCCGGATTCGCGCTCGCGCCCGTCCCCGTACTCGTCCTCGCGCTCGCGCTCGGCGCGCGCACCGCCGAGCCCGCCGCACTCGCCGAGCCCGCCGCGCTCGCGCCCGCGCCCGCGGCTCAGGAGGACGGCGAGGAGATCGAGGACAAGCGCGAGGCCGTGAAGGACCTCTGCGACGCCTTCAAGGACCACATCGGCGAGCGCGGCGAGCAGGACAACGAGGCGATCGCGGTGATGGACCAGCTCCTTCAAGAATTCCCGCGCTCCGGGCCGAAGGACCGGAAGTTGATCGCCGAGACGATCGGCAAGTCCTTCGGCGAGCGCCGCCGCGAGCTGGAGGGCGGCGTGCTCGACAACAAGCTCTACATCGCGGCGGCCGTGTGCCTGGGCGAGATGGCGCCGGAGAGCACCAAGGTGCTGACCAAGTGGATCGGCAACAAGAAGCACCGCAAGGACCTGGCGCTGCAGTCGCAACTGATCCTCAGCCTGGGCCGCGCGAAGGACGTCAAGGAGATCGACACCTTGGTGGACCTGATGAAGGACGACTCGCCGACGATCATCAGCGCCGCGATCCAGGCGCTGGCGAACTACCGCGACGCCGACCAGAAGTACCGCAAGGAGATCGTCGAGCCGGTGATGCGCATCCTGATCGACGCGAAGACGGCGGTGGACGACGACGTGACGGACACGATCGCGCGTGAGCTGTACGACACGATCGCGGCGCCCTGCGTCACGACCCTCCAGGAGCTGACCGGGCACGACGAGCGCGCGCCCGAGGGGTGGCAGACCTGGTGGAACAAGAACAAGAAGAAGGACTGGGACGGGGAAGAGTGAGCCGCCCGGTTCGTCCCAGCGCCCCGATGCGCCCCGGATCCCGCCCCGCGCCGCGCTCCGAGTGGAGCGCGAGCCTCCTGACGTTCCTGCTGCTGCCCGTCTTCGCGTTCGCGGTGACGCTGTGGATCCTGTCCAGCGGCGGCCGCGGGGAACGGGGCACGCCGACGCCGCCGCCGGGCGGGACCGGCGTCGAGGTGATCGGGCTGGCGGGGACGCTGCTGGGCGAGCACGGCGCGCGCGTCGAGGTGCGCCTGTCGCCGCTGCACGCCGACCCCGAGCGCCAGCGCTTCGACGCCGAGGAGCTGCGCGAGCACTTCGGGATCGAGCACGGCGAGCCCTGGCGGCTGGAGATCGCCTACGTCGGCGACCCCGCGCGCGACGCGGCCGACCAGCCGGTGCTCGACCTGTCGCGGATCGAGGTGCGCGACGCGGACGGCCGGGCGATGACCGGCGTGCTGGACGCCGCGCGCGTGGAGGGCCTGGCCGGCGACCCGCTGGCCGTGCTCCTGCGCCGCTCCCGCGCGACGCTCGCGGCCGGCGAGAGCACGCAGCGCGTCCTGTGGGGCGAGGTGCCCGGCGAACGCGCGCGCGTCACGGGGCTGTTCGGCGCGGAGGACGCGCCGCTGTTCCCGCGGACGGACGCCGCGACCGAGCTCGCGCTGTCGCCGGCGTCCTTGCGACAGGACCGCGAGCTCGCGCTGTTCCAGGCGGAAGTCGCGCGCGCGCCGCGCGCGGGTGAGGACGAGTGAAGTCCGCGCTGTGGCTCGTGCCCGTCGCCGCCGGCGCGTTCTGGCTGGGGCGCGGGCTCTCGTCGGGCCCGAACAGCGCGGCGAGCGACGCGACCGTCGCCGCGGCGGAGGCGAGCGAGGCCGGCGCGGACGACGCGTCGGCTGACGCGCACGCCGACTGCCGGACCGAGAACGACGCGCTGCGACAGCGCGTGCTGCGCCTCGAAGCGCAGCTCGCCGACCTGCAGGTCGAGTCCGTCGCGCGCGAGGAGGAGTGGCTGGCCTACAACCGCATGATCTCGTCGATCGCGCCCGAGGACGTGTTCCCCGAGCTGGCGGTGAAGCGCGCGCAGGAGGAGATGGCGGACGTCGAACCGCCGCCGCCGGACCCCGCGCGGGTCGCGCTGGAGGAGCGCAGCGCCGCGATGAAGCGCAGCCTCGTCGCGCTCTTCCGCGCGGACGGCATCGACCGCTACGACGTGCTCGAGCTGGGCCTCCTGTCCGTCGACGAGTCGGGCCAGGGGTTCATCGGACCCGTGTTGCTGCGCAGCTTCGACGACCGCGGCCGCGCGCTGGGGACGCTGACCGCGGCGCGCCTGCGGCTCGAGGGCAGCCGCGCCGGCCGCACGCTGACGCTGGTGCTGGAAGACGGATACACGCGTCAGTTCGGCGAGCGCACGCCCTTCCCCGGCGCCGACGAGGGCGCCGAGCGCGGCGGCGTGTTCCGCATGCTGCTGCCGCACACCGACCCGCGCCCGTGGGCCGACGCCCTGCCGGAGCTGTTCCAGGAGGACCCGACCGTCGAGATCACCGACGACGGGCGCTGGAACCTGCTGATCCTGCGCCGCGACCTGAACGCGCGCCTCGACCGCGCCGCGCTGGGCGGGCGCTACGTCCTGAAGGACTGCGCCGGCGTCGTCGGCGACGTGTGGAACGACGTGGCGCTCGACGAGCTGGGCGAGAACGGCGAGCTGCGCCGGCGCCTCTTCGCGGACCGCATGCGCGTCTTCGTCGACGAGTCCGGCGTGCGGATGGAGCTGCGCGAGGGCGTCGCCGTGCGCGGCGCGCAGAAGCTGCCGTTCCTCGACGGCCGCATGCGCATCTACCTGCCGCGCGCGCCGGTCGACGAGTGGACGGACGGCTCGCTGCCGATCGTGGACGCGCGCCCCGCGGACGATCCCGTCACGGACGGCGCGAGCGCGAGCGACGCGAGAACCGGCGAGGGCGCGG
>JAUHYB010000037.1 GCA_030426745.1 bacterium | reverse complement strand
AAAAAAGCGCGGGCCCGTCGACGCGACGCGAGCGGGGGGCGTGCGCGTCACGTCGCGCGCGACGCCGCGCGAGTCGCGAACGTCCATCGGCGACGGCGACGAGGGGAACGAATCACACGCGGAGAACGAGAGAGGGCGACGCCGCGCGGCGTCGCCCTCGTTCGTCGTCACGCCTCGCGGCGTGTCGTCACGGGCTTACTGCCAGTCGACCTGCAGGCCCTGCGAGAAGTTCGAGCCGGAACCACAGGGCGAGACGCCGCCGGGGTCGCGGTACCACTGCTGGTAGTAGCGCGTGTCGCCGGGCGTCAGGTTGCCCTCGGTGACGATCGAGACCGACGTCGAGCCGGTGCCCGTCGCGTCGAGGAACACGACCTCGAGGCGCTCGGTCGGGTTGCCGGCGCAGAAGAAGCCGTCCTTGAAGGGCAGGCCGACCAGCGTCGCGCCCTGCACCAGCAGGCTGGGCTGGTTCGGGCGGCCCTGCGTCATCGTGAACACGGCGTCGTCGGTCGCGACCGAGTTCGTGCCGTTGATGCTGAGCACCGCGCCGAAGCCGAGCGAGCTCTGGCAACCCTCGCCGGCGCCGACCGCGGACTCGTTGCCGCAGGGGCAGGGGCCCGTCGATCCGTCACCGAAGCAGAAGGCGATGCCGACGCTGCAGTCGTCCGGGATGCCGTCGTTGTTGGCGTCCGGGGCGCCGCGGGCGATCTCGACGTCGTCCGGGATGCCGTCCTCGTCGCAGTCCGACGTGGCGCCGAGGTACATCAGGTAGTTGTACTCCTGGTCCATCGTGCCGGGCACGGTGGCGATGTCCTCGAAGATGCCGTTGTCGTCGACGTCGTAGATGATGTTGGCCGCGAAGACCATGCCGCCCAGGGTGCGGGCGTCCGTGACGTCCAGCGAGGCGGGGGAGAGCAGGTTGTGCGCCGTGCCGCTCGCGTTGTCGGAGAAGGTCGTGCGCGGGTCGATGTTGCCGCCGCTCGCCGAGAGGGCGATGAAGTCGATCATGTAGTCCGTGTCGGAGTTCTGACCGCGGACGACCTGACCTTCCTGGACGACGAGCTCGAGGTCGTAGCTGAAGCTGGCGTCGTCGTAGACGGCGCGGATCAGGCTGTTCTCGAGGCTGCCGGAGACGTCGCAGGGGGCGGTGAACCAGATGTTGCCGACCGAGTCGATCATCGGCGGCGAGATCGAGGGGCCGGTCTCGTTGCCGTAGGTGGCGAGGTTACCGAGCACGGCGCCGTTCGCGTCCGTGACGTTCTTGCCGCCGCTGGGCGTGGTGTAGCCCGCGACGGTCCAGCTCGCGACGCCCGCGGGGGTCACGCGGCAGACGACGATCGCGCACTTCTCCTCGAGGCTCGAGGAGGCCGCGTCGTAGCTGTGCAGCATGACGGCGGCGGCGATCAGGTTGCCGTTCAGGTCCTGACCGACCGCGACCTGGCCGTTGCCGCCGACGAAGGTCGTGGCGCCGCCGTAGTTGTAGAAGTACTGGGTGCCGCCGGTGACGAAGCCGTCGGCGTTGTCGGTGATGCTCGCGGGCTTGGTGTAGGTCGCCGGGGAGACCGGAGCGCCCGAGGCGTTCAGGCCGAAGAGCGCCAGCGAGTCCGTGCCGGCGTTCGAGCCGAGGATCGCGCCGGTGCCGAGCACCGAGCCGGAGAACAGCGCCGGGATGTTGACCGACGAGTACGACACGTTGCCGCGCGTGTTCGACGAGGTCAGCCAGCCGGCGGCCGGGGTGACGGTCAGCGGCGCGGCGGAGCCGTGGTACAGCTCGGCGTCCCAGTTGCTGCCGAACAGGATCGGCGCGCCGCCGGTGATGCTCGACGGGATGACGGCGGGCGTGCACAGGGGCTGGCCGGCGTTGTTCGCCAGCAGGCGCAGCGTGGCGGCGCCGTCGGAAGCGCCGACCGGGTCGTACAGGTGGTTGACGACGCCCGCGTTGCGACCCGCGAGGTCGACGCGGAAGTAGTTCTGGCCGGTGAAGGCCAGGCGGCTGGGGACCGCGGTGGTGCAGTCGGCCGAGCCGAAGCCGTCCGCGCGGAAGACCGTGTAGCCGTCCGCGTCCACGCCGCCGATGCCGAACGCCGTGGTGTTGCACAGCCAGTCCTCGCCGTCCGCCGCCGCGACCGTGCGCGAGACGAACAGGCGCGACGGGGCGTCGACGTCGTAGTTCACGACGGCGCCGACCACGTGGTTCAGCGCGAGGCCGGTGTTCGGGTCGGTGGCGAGCTCGCCCATCGAGACCGCGAACTGGTTGCCGACCGCGAGGCTGGTGTCGACGAGCGTGCCCGGGTCGTTCTTGCTCGCGTCACCGTTCACGCCGAAGCCCGCCGCGTTCCACAGCGAGTAGCTGTTGCGCGCGAACGGGACGCCGGCCAGCTGGTCCTTGCTGATCGAGCTGGAGGACACCTGCGCGTTGAAGAACTGCGGCGAGGGCTCGAAGTCCATGCCGGCCTTCAGGAGCGGCGCGACACCGAAGGTGTTGCCCCAGGTGGACTGGATCGCCGAGAGCTCGACGACGAAGTCGTTGCGTTGTTCCGCGACGTCGCGGTCGTCGAGGGAGTCACCGGGGATGCCGGCGACCTTCGAGGTGCTGTCCTGCGCGAGGGCCGGGGCCGCGAAGGCGGCGAGGCTCAGCGCGGCCGCGACGTAGCGCGGCGAGGTGAGAGCAGTCATGGCGTGGGTAGCGTGTGAGGATCCTGAGTGGATATGGATCCGGACGTCCCTCTCCGACTGCGACTCGGAGATGCTCCGCCTCGATTCGTCGGTCGAGCTGGCAACGGGGGTGGGGGAGCTGGGGGACGCCCGGGACCGACGAGGCGCAGCGATCCTAGCAGCGCGTTCCGGAGCCGGGGGTTCGTCGGACATGAAAGCGGCGTGAATCGACGTCCGCCGCGGCGGACATCTCGGCCGGGATCCCTTGACAGGATCCGGCCCTCGCTTTGGAATCTCCTAGAGGATGAAAATTCCTAGAGGACGCGGTGCTCGCGTGCGCGGTCCGAGAAATCGTCCCCGAAGGGGGCGCTCGGCCGACGCGAGGCCGCGGGAGGCCCTGCGGACCCCGCGTCCGAGGGGGGAGATGACATGATCCGCAGCACGCACGGGCTCCGCGGCCGGTCGATCGCGACCGCGCTCGGGGCTCTGGGGCTCGCCGCGCCCGTCCTGGGCCAGGCCCGCACCTACACCGACGACGCCGACTTCGACGAGGGCATCCTGACGCAGGTCAACCACGACCCGCCGAACCAGGACCAGCTGCAGCTCGACGAGGTCGACGGATCCGTCTCCTTCCTGGCGATCGCCCTGTCCGGCCGCGGCACCGTCATCCGCCTCGACACGGAGACCGGCGCGATCCTCGGCGAGTACCGCACCGCGCCCCAGGGCTTCCCGACCAACCCCTCGCGGGCCACGGTCGACGCCAACGGCGACGTGTGGGCCGGCAACCGCGACGACAGCCCGAGCGGGCAGAGCGGCTCGGTGGTGAAGGTCGGCATCGTGATCGGCGGCACCCGCGTCGACGCGAGCGGCACGCCCGACCCGACCGGCGGCTACCTCGCGCCGCCCTTCGCCTACAGCACCGCGGTGGACCGCGACGGCGACGGCCTGATCCGCACCAGCATGGGCGGCGGCGACGTCCTCGCGTGGGTCGACGTGACCGACGGCATGGGCGGCGCGAGCGGCGGACCGGCGCTGGTCCAGGACGCGGAGGACGAGGCGATCCTCGTCTACCAGCGCACCGACGCGACGCAGAACCGCCAGATCAGCTTCGACGGCGCCGGCGACGTGTGGGTCGGCGGCTACCCGCAGAGCCCGAACCAGTTCGACGTCCTCGACCCGACGGACGGGTCGATCCAGGGCAACCTGCAGCTCGGCCTCCAGTGCGGCGGCTTCGCCGGCGAGTTCGACGGCGCGGGCGTGCTGTGGTCCTCGTCCTTCTTCGAGGACACGCTGATGCGCCACGACCCGGTGGGGGGCACGGTGACGTGCATCCCGACCCAGCTCGAGCCCTCCGGCGTCCTCGTGGACGCGAGCGGCGCGGTGTGGGTCGCGGGCGGCTCGGAGCTGCGGCGCTTCGACGGCGCGGGCAACCCGACCGGCACCTTCCCGATCGCCGGATCCGCGGGCCTCTTCGCGATCGCGCAGCACCCGGTCTCCGGCGAGCTGTGGGTCACCGACTTCGACAACGACCTGTTGTTCCGCGTGGACACGACCGGCGCGCTGCTGGCGTCGACCCCCGTCGGCGGCCAGCCCTCGGGCGTCGCGGTCGACGCCGCCGGCATGGTCTGGGTCACCAACAACGCGTCCGACGACGCGATGCGCGTCGATCCCGCGACGGACATGGTCGACCTGACCGTGTCGCTGGGCGCGGGCGCGCAGCCCTTCAACCCGTCGCGCATGGACGCGTTCGTGTCGGCGGACGGCCTCGCGCCGCTCGGCACCTGGGAGGTCGTGCACGACGGCGGCGCGGCCGACGTCGACTGGACGCAGGTCTCCTGGAACTCCTCGGAGCTCGCCGGGTCGACCATCGAGGTCGAGGTGCGCGCGGCCAACTCGCCGGCGGCGCTCGGCGGCCAGGCGTTCGTGTCGGTCGTGAACGGCGGCGCGGGCAACGTCGTGGGGCGCTTCCTCGAGGTGCGCGCGACCTTCCGCACGGCGGACGGCACGACGTCGCCGATCCTGTTCGACCTGACCGTCGACGGCGAGGTCGGGCCGACGCGGGACTGCGTCGAGTACGACCGTCGCCGTCCTTCCAGCCTGCTGCTGTTCCCCGAGTTCGACAGCCGCCCGGGCGTCCTGAGCCTGGTCACGGTGACGCACGTGGACTGCGGCGGGGAGGCGATCGACGTCGAGTACGTCTACGTCGAGGGCGACGAGTGCTCGGAGTTCAACCGCACCGAGCGGTTCACGCCTTGCGACACGCTGACCGCCGTGGTGGGCGCGCACGACCCGAACCAGACGCGCGGCTACCTGTACTGCTTCGCGAAGGACGCGGCGACGGGCGAGCCGATCGCCGCGGACGTGCTGATCGGCCAGATGCTGATCGTGGACGGCATCGACCGCTTCGAGTACTCGACGAACGCCGTCGGCTTCTTCGGCGTCGGCGGCGAGGGCACGACGGACGTTGACGGCGACGGACGCCGTGACCTGGACGGCGTCGAGTACAGCGAGGCCGCGGACGAGTTCCTCGTGCCGCGCTTCATCGGGCAGACGACCGAGGGTCCGCAGTGCAACGAGGGCCGCGACCGCCACGGCGAGCTCGTGCTCGTCGACCTGACCGGCGGCAGCGACTTCACGACGGTGCTCGACTTCCTGATCTACAACGACAACGAGGAGGTCTTCTCCGGCGAGCACAGCTTCGAGTGCTGGGAGCGCGTGCGCCTGACGGACATCTCCGGCGTCTTCGGCGAGGAGTTCCTGCACCACTGGACCTCGCACGATCCGAACGAGAGCGTCGGCGGCTTCGAGGCGGGCTGGTTCCGCGTCGACGCGCTGCTCACGCAGTCGTCCTGGATGCTGATCGAGGAGCCGGCCGTGCAGGTGCTCTACATCGAGCGGGTCGCGAACTACGCGGCCTCCGACCTGCCCTTCGAGGTCTGCTCGCAGCCCGGCGGCTCGCTGCTTCCGCGCGGCGACACCAACGGGTTCTGACCGGGACCGTACGCGGCCCCCTGACGAGCGGGGCGACGGTACGGCGCCGCACCACCAGCGGCGCCGAATCGTCGCCCCGCTCTCGTTTGCCCCGCCCCGGATCCCGGGGGATACTCCAGCCGTGTGCGCCCCTGCGACGGGGCGCCGTCGCCGCGTGCACCGCCCGATCGACCCCATGAAGCGCCTCCCCGCCCTCGTCCTCCTCGCCGGCTTCCTCGCCGCCTGCAACGACTCCACGACCACGGGAGGGCCCGGCGACGGCGCCGCGGCGCCCGCGCAGGACGCCGGCGCGGCGCCGGCCGACGCGGTGCAGGACCTCGCGGCCTCGAGCGAGGCCACGCTGGCCGCCGTGCGCGCCGCGTTGGAGGCCGAGGACGTCCCCGGCGCCGAGCGGCTGTGCCGCGACCGCCTGTCGCGCGAGCCCGGCGACGCGCTGATCGCCGAGGCGCTCGTCGACATCTACCTGAACCTGGGCGCCGGCGACCTGGCGCGAGAGCGCATCGAGCAGACCCTCGCGGCGAACCCCGAGGCCTGCCGCATGCACTTCTACTCGGGCCTGCTGCACGGCCGGAAGGGCCGCCTGGCCGAGGCGGAGGCCGCCTTCCGCAAGGCCGAGGCCTGCGGCGTCTCGAGCGCGGACCTCGAGTACAACCTGGCCGTCCTGGACCACAACGCGGGGGACAACGCGCGCTCGATCGAGCGTCTGCGGGCCCTCAACGCCGACTACCCCGAGTGGTCGAACGTGCGCCGCGAGCTGGCGCGCGCCCTGGTGACCGCGGGCGACGAGGCGTCGCTGGCCGAGGCGCAGGTCCTGCTGGACGTGCTGTCCGCCGAGACCGCCGACGACTGGCGCGTCTGGCAGCTCCTCGGGCTGCACAGCGAGGCGCTGGGCGACCTGCCCGCCGCGAAGGAGTACTTCACCGAGGCGCTGCGCGTGGGGCAGAACCCCCCGGACGCCGAGGACGACTACGTGCGGGTCTCGCGCGCCATGATCGACGCCGGCATGGGGGAGATGGTGGAGACGCGCGAGGCGAACACGGACATGCCGCCGGTCTCGGCCGGCATGCAGCAGCGCTGGGACGAGGCGCGCCGCAAGAAGGAAGCGGCGGGCTCGGACGGCCAGCCCGCCGAGGGGGAAGCCGGTCCTCCGGCGCCCGGCGACGGGGCCCACTAGGGCCCGCGGGGGGCCCGCGAGGGGCTCCAGGGGGGCTCCAGGGGGCTCGCGAGGGCCCGGACGGCGCGCCGCCGCCTCGATCCGCCTCACCCGGATCGGGAAAAATGCCCCGACGCAAGCGCGCGGCCGCGGATCTTTAGCGTCTTCCCACATTTATTGGGAATTCCTAGCGAGTCCCGCCACTACGCCGGGCGTCCCGTGCTAGTTTCTAGGGAAGACCGTGCCCCCAGGCACCGGTCCCGCTCCCGTCCCCAGAATGGAATCTCCTAGATTCCGGGGAGGTGGCGAGCCCGGGGGACACCGCTGAGGAGCCAGATGGCGAGGGGGCCGTCCCTCAGCGGAGACAACACCACCCTTCCCCAAGAGAACTTCGATGAGCATCAACTGTGGATCCGACCGGCGACTGCCGAGCCGCTACCAGACCTTCGCGGCGGGCGCGCTGGTCCTGTTGGCCGCCTGCTCGAGCGGAAGCTCGGACGGCAGCGGTCAGATTTCGTCGACCGGCGCTCCGACCATCGCCGTGGTGAACCCGACCGACGGCTTGCCCGCCGGCGGCACCCTGGTGACGATCACCGGCACCGGTTTCCAGACCAACGTCACGGGCGACACGATCGTGCGCTTCGGCAGCGATCCGGCGACGGACGTCGTCGTGGTCAGCGACCAGACCGTGACCTGCGTCTCGCCGGCCGGCCTGGTCAACCAGACCGTGGACATCTCCCTGGAGAACTCCCGCGGTACGGGCGTCCTGGCCGACGCGTTCACCTACCTGGTGACCTCGCGCATCCTGTCCGACCTGAACGGTGACGGCATCCCGGACCTCGTGGCCGCCGCTCCGCTGGACAGCTCGCGCGGTCAGTGGTCGGGCAGCGTCTACGTGCTGTACGGCGTCGCGGCGCAAGCCACGAACGCCGAGGCGCAGGCGTCGGCCGCCGACGTGAAGCTCATGGGCTTCGCGGCGAACGACCGCTTCGGCACCGCGCTGATCTCGGGCGACCTGAACGGCGACGGCATCGACGACCTGTGCGTCGGCGCCACGCAGGCCGACGAGGGCGGTACGGACGCGGGCAGCGTCTACGTCTTCTTCGGTCCGCTGCCGGCCAGCGGCCAGATCGTCGCGAACGAGGCCGACCTCGTGTTCACCGGCGAGCCCAGCGTGGGCGGCGACCGCTTCGGCGCGGCGCTCGGCCTGGGCGACGTGAACGGCGACGTGCAGGACGACCTGCTCGTCGGCGCTCCGCGCGCGGACTGGAACGACGGCCTCCCGAGCGAGCTCGTCGACGCGGGCAAGGCCTACGCCTTCTACGGCGGCTCGAGCCTGACCAGCCGCTCGGCGCTCGACGCGGACCTCGTCAAGCACGGCATCGAGGCGGGCGACCGCTTCGGCAACGCCCTGTGCGTGGCGGACCTCGACGGTGACGGCACCGGCGAGATGGTCGTCGCGGCCTACCTGGCGAACCCCTACGTCCCGCCGAAGCGCTGGGACGGCGGCGCGGTCTACGTGTTCCGCGGCACCGGCGCTCTGGCGAGCGGCGGCGCGGCGGACGCCGACTGGAAGTACACGCCGGAAGCGGCGACCGACGAGTTCGGTTCGGCGCTGTCCTGCGGTGACGTCAACGGCGACGGCTTCATGGACCTCGCGATCAGCGCCCCGGGCAGCTACGCCCTCGGCAGCGAGACCGGCCGTGCGTACGTGTTCTTCGGCAGCGACAGCTCGTCCTCGGATCGCAACGGCGCGGACGCCGACGTGATCTTCAGCGGACAGCAGGGCAACGGCGACTTCGGTCGCTCGGCGGCGATCGCCGACGTGAACGGCGACCAGTACATGGACATCGTCGTCAGCTCGCCCAACGCGTCCTTCGGCGCGGTCCACAACGGACGCTGCTTCGTGTTCCTCGGCGGACCGACGATCCACGACGAGCTGGCGAACTTCGCCGACGTCATCCTCAACGGTGAGGCGGAGAACGGCGAGCGCTTCGGCTCCTACGCGGAGATGGTCGACATGGACGGCGACGGCCTCGCCGACCTGATGTCGGGCGCCACCGGCAACGACGCCGGCGGTCAGTCCGCGGGACGCGTCTACGTCTTCCGTGGTCAGGACCAGCCGCTCGACGGCGACGCCGCCCAGGACGACGACGTGCACGTCACCGGTGAGAGCGAGTTCGGCCAGTTCGGCTCCTCGATCTCGCGCGGTCACTGATCGCACCCGATCCCCCCCGATACGACGAGCCGGGCTCCCTTCGCGGGGGCCCGGCTCTCTTCGTGTCTCGTGTCGCGCGCGGGGGGCGCACCGAGCCCGGCGCTCTTCGTGTCTCGTGTCGCGCGCAGGGGGAGCCCTCGGAGCCCGGCGCTCTTCGTGTCTCAGGTCGCGCGCGAGGAGGGGGCGCACCCAGCCCGGCTTCTTCCTGCGCCGGCCTCTCTCCTGCACCGGCGACGGCGGCGCGGCTGTAGGCCGCGCCGCCGTCGCCGGCGGCAGGAACGAGCCGGGCTCGGTGCGCCCTTCCTCGTCGCCGTCGCCGATGGAGGAGCGAACGGGGACGCCGTCCGGTCCCCCTTCGATCAGCGCGCCGGCTCGACGTCCTCGAACGCCTCGGCGCGGTTCAGCAGCACGGTGACGCCCGAGACGGTCGGGGCCGCCTTGCTCGCGCCGGCGGACAGGATCACGTCGAGGCGACCGTCGCCGTCCATGTCGCCGACGGCGCCCTTCGGCGACGCGCCGGGGACCGGCAGGCGGCCGAGCACGCGGAAGCCGCCGGTGCCGTCGCCGCCGTAGACGACGACCTTCGAGTTCGAGGTCACCGCGATCAGGTCGAGGTGGCCGTCGCCGTCCAGATCGCCCGCGAGGACGTCGTGTTGCGACATGCGACGCTCGAGGCCGCGATCGAACTGCTCCCAGCTGCCGTCGTCCTTGCGGCGGTACAGCCCGAGGTAGTTCCACTCGTCGACCGGCAGCCCCGGGTCGGCGATGCAGCCCGACGCGATGTCGAGGTCGCCGTCCTCGTCGAAGTCCGCCAGGACCAGGCCGCGCAGCGAGTTGCCGATGGTCGGCACCGGGAGGCCCTCGGAGCGGTCCTCGAAGGTCACCGCGCCCTCGTCGTCCACGCGCGACAACAGCACGCGCAGGCCGCGGTCGCTCGCGACCACCAGGTCGTCGAGGCCGTCACCGTCCATGTCGCCGAACTCGATCTGGGTGCCGCGGCGGGGGTAGAGCAGCTCCGCGTGGCTCGGGACGCGCGTCAGGCCGCCCGCGCCGTCGCCCAGGTGCACCGCGACGCCGTTGTCGAACTGGCCGATGCCGGCCACGTCCAGGTGCCCGTCGCCGTTCAGGTCCCCCGTGGCGACGTCGAGGAGCAGGGCGTCGCTCACGATGCCCTCGAGGGGCTTCATCGTCCACGTCATCGCGCCGTCGTTGAAGAAGACGTGCAGGCCGGGGTCCTGGTGGGCGCCGAAGACGAGGTCGAGGTCGCCGTCCTCGTCCATGTCGGCGGCGCTGGTGCCCCCGTACATCAGGTCGCGGGGCAGGCCTTCGATCCGGTGGACCCAGCCCTCCGGCGCGTTGCGCCAGACGTTCAGGCCGTCCTCCTCGCGGTTGGTGGCCACCAGGTCGAGGCGCCCGTCGCCGTCGAAGTCGGCCACGGAGGGGTGCTCCCGCCAGGTGCCGCTCGAGGGCAGGTTCTCGTCCATGCGCTCGAAGGCCAGCAGCGGGGCGTCGATCTCGGGGAGCTCGGGCTCGTCGCGGAAGGCGTCCTCCGGGGACTCGCCGAAGATCTCGTCGATCGTGCGCTGGGAGGCGTCGCTGATGCCGGGGTGGCGGCCTTCGTGGGCCGTGGAGGGGCTGTCCGCGCCGCCCTGGTCCGGGGCGGGTTCCGGGTCCCCGCCGCCGCAGGAGGCGCCCAGGACGGCCAGGAGGGCCGTCAGGCCCGTCAGGGGGGCGTGGGAGAGCTCCCGACGGCGGTCGACCCCTTCCGGGGCGGACGTCGGGGGGATCAGATGCAGCTTCGCAGAATGTCGGTCTTGGGGCACGGGGGCCTCGTGGGGCTGGGGACGGCAGGAGTGGGCCATAGGCCCATCGGGGGCGGCGGTACGCGGACTGTAGGGGCATCTGGGGGGAATCCCGCCATTTTTCCCTTGCCGCATCCTCGGGGGGCTGGTGAAATGCATCTTCCTGGAAAGGGGCCTGGGCCTGTGGCCCGGGCAACCACCGGGACCTTTGAAAAATCCCAATCCAGACGGGAGCTTTCGAGGAAAAGCCCTTGCCTGACCTCGCCGGGGGATGATATCCATCTTCCTAGCTAGGCAAGCAAAGCTTGGAGGCTCGCACTGGTCCGGGACCGAACGGTCTCTGGTCTGGCGAGTTGCGCAACCAAGTGGATGTGCCCCCGGGTGCCCGCCTCACGGTCATCCGATCTGATAGTCACCTAGGCTTCAACTCCTTCCCAGAGAGAGCATCATGAGATTCCACAAGTTCGTCCTTACGGGCCTTACCGCCCTGGCCGGCCTCGGCATGGCCTCCGACGCGGTCGCTGGTGGCCGCAACCCGGGCAGCCTTCTGCTGTACCCCGAGTTCGACAACCGCGAAGGCGACGTCACTCTGCTGACGATCACCAACGTCGCCGACTCCGGTGACGACGTGACGGTCGAGTTCGTCTACATCGGTCGCTACGACTCGCAGGGCGGCGACGCCGAGTGCGAGGAGTTCAACCGCAACGCGGTGCTGACCCCGAACGACACGCTGACGCTGATCACGAACTACCACAACCCGCAGCACGAGCAGGGCTACGTCTACGCCTTCGCGAAGGACGACGCGGGTGAGCCGATGGCTCACAACTTCCTGATCGGTAACCTGATGACGATCGACGGCATCGAGCGCTTCGAGTACTCGATGAACCCGGTCGCCTACGAGGGCCTCGCCGGCGACCTGAACGGCAACGGTCTTCGCGACATGGACGGCTCGGAGTACGAGCAGAACGCCCAAGAGATCCTGGTTCCCCGTTTCATGGGCCAGGGCGGCGGCTACCAGAGCGAGCTGATCTTCATCGGCCTCACCGGTGGCGCGGCGTTCGAGACGACCGTCGACTTCCTCATCTACAACGACAACGAAGAAGTGTTCTCTGACGAGTACCGCTTCGAGTGCTGGGACCGCGTCTACCTGACCGACATCTCCGGCATCTTCGACAACGACTTCCTCAAGAACTTCACCGACCACGCCTCGAACGAGATCCTCGGCGCTCCGGGTCGCGAGTCCGGTTGGTTCCGCATGGAAGGTCACCACGCTTCGAGCACGGCCGTCACGCTTCCCGACCCCGCGATCTACGCGGTGCTTCTCGAGAAGATCGGCAACCGCGGCGCCGCGGACCTGCCCTTCGAGAACGGTCAGAACGGCAACGGTGCGCTCCTCGCCCGTAGCCTCGACGGCACCTTCTGATTCTGACGGGGATTCGTCCCCGCCCCGGAATCACGGGTAACCTTGGGGGTCGGACGGTTCCAACCGTCCGGCCCCCTCGCTCGTAGGTAGGGGACTCGCTCCGCCCGAGAGCGCCCTGCCCGACTCCGAGACCCGCAGCCATGAAACACTCCGCGATCCTCCTGTCCTTCCTCGCCGCCGGCGCGCTCTGCCTGGCGCCCGCCTGCAACGACCACACCGAGGCCGGTTCCGGCGACGGCCAGTCCGCGTCGACCGACCAGGCCGCCGCGCCCGCCGCCGAGGAGGCGCCGGCCGAGGCCGAGTCCGTCGGTGACGCCGCCGCGCTCGAGCGCCGCGCCGCGGAGCGCTGGCAGCTGATCGAGAAGGAGGACTGGATCCAGTCCTACGACTACCTCGCGCCCCAGCTGCGCCGGCAGCAACCGCTGGGCGAGTACCTCAGCGGCTCGACCGACCACCACTACATCGTGAAGACGAACCCCGCGTTCATCGCGCGCGACGACCGCCTCGGCTACCTGCAGGTGATCGTCGAGTGGACGCCGACCCACGCCGAGCTCGCGACGGCCGCGAACGTGGACGACGGCTCGCTGACCCAGGACATCGACATGACCGAGACCTGGGGCTTCCACGAGGGCGAGTGGTACTTCCTCAAGGCCCAGCGCTCCTCCGACTTCCGCAAGCAGAACCCGAAGGTGTTCCGCCGCGACCGCGAGGAGAAGTAGACCCCGGACGACCGGCACCGGCGCGCGCTCCGTCGCGCCCGGGACGCGCGGCCCTCGCACCCCCTCGGGAGTGCGAGGGCCGCGCGGCGTTCCCGACGCGAGCCGCTCGTGGGGGGGGGATTCCTCCCGGATCCGGGATGTGGCGGACCATCCGTGGGTCGGGGGGGCGAGCAGCCCGGGATCGCGGTTGATTTCAAGAACGTGGAGTGGCGTCATCGACGACGTGCGGTCCCCGTGCCGCGCGAACGACCGTCGGCCGCGCCGGCGGTCGCACCGACGCCGGCTCCGCCGACGTCCCACGAGCGCCGGCTCCGCCGGCCGGTTCGCCCGCGAGGGTGCCCCCGGCCGCGGATCGGCACCGGACCGGACCCGCGGCGGGCCGGCGGTCCGGGGCGAACCGCCCGCCAGGGAAGGAACATCATGATCATCAACCGCTGCGCGCTCTCCGCGCTGAGCCTGCTGGCCGCCGGCTTCGGCCTCGCGGGAGACGCCTCCGCCCTCGACGGGCGCAACCCCGGCAGCCTCCTGCTGTATCCGGAGTTCGACAACCGCGACGGCATCGTGTCGCTGCTGACCGTCACGAACGTGAACCTCGACGTGGACGAGGGATCGACCCTCGTCGAGTTCCGTTACATCGGCAAGTACAGCGCGACGGGCGCCGACCTCGGCTGCGTCGAGACGAACATCACGACGCTGCTGACCGCCGGCGACACGCTGACGCTCATCACGAACTTCCACAACCCGGACTCCGACCAAGGCTACGTCTACGTCTACTCGAAGGACGACGAGGACCGGCCGACGGTGCACAACTTCCTGACCGGGAACCTGATGGCCATCAACGGCATCAGCCAGTTCGAGTACTCGATGAACCCGGTCTCGTACGCCGGCTTCGGGGACGGCGTGCTGACGGACCTCGACGAGGACGAGCACCTCGACATGAACGGGTGCGAGTACGACCCGAACCCCGACGAGATCCTGATCCCGCGCTTCCTCGGTCAAGGCGGCCCGTACGAGTCGGAGCTGATCTTCATCGGCCTCTCGGGCGGCACGGCCTTCGAGACGACGGTCGACTTCCTGATCTACAACGACAACGAAGAGGTCTTCTCGGGCGAGTACTCCTTCGAGTGCTGGGACCGCGTCTTCCTCTCCGACATCTCCGGCATCTTCGCGAACCAGTTCCTGCGCGACTGGACGAGCCACGACCCGGCCGAGATCATCGGCGTGCCGATGCTCGAGTCCGGCTGGATGCGCATCCACGGTCACGTGGCGAACTCGTTCAACGCGACGATCCACGACCCGTCGGTGTACGCCGTCCTGATCGAGAAGGTCTCGGACCGCGGCGCGACCGACCTGCCCTTCGAGCGCGGCGCGCGCACGAACGGCGAGCTGCTGCCGCGCGGCAACGACGGCGACGTCATCGACGTCGAGTGCCGCTGAGCGCGGGCGACCCGCGCGTCCCTTCCCGACGGCCCCCCGCGCGCGAGCGCGGGGGGCCGCCTTCGTTCGGGGCCGACCGCGTCGCGGGGATCGAGGGGATCGCGGGGATCGCGGGGGCCGCGCCGCGGCAGGCCCTCGACCGCCGGGGCGCTCGACCGCCGTCCGCCGTCCTCCGCCCGCGGATGGGGGCGCGACCGGGCGCGGCGCGGGGCGCGAGACGGCGCGCGCGGCGGGGCGGGAGTTCGCCCGCGCCGGGGTACGCAGACCCCCTCGGAAGGGGGCGGGAGGCCCGATCGGCGCGGCTTTCCAGGAACTTCCCTTTTCGTCTGGAATGCGAAGTTGTAATTTGGGGGTTGCCTTGGGGGACGCCGAGCGATCGGCGGGCACCCGAGGGGCGCCGGACCCACTCGGCGTCACGAGGAGGAGATACAAACCATGCGTGCGGAGGCCCCCCGGAGGGCCTCGCCCGGCGAGCGAAAGCGGCTCGCGAGGGCGGGGGATCCGGCGGCGATCGGACTCGAGGAGTCCGTCCCGACTCCATCCACAGCGCGCTCCGGAGGTGCTTCGCGGCGCCCTGGCGGTTCGGTCCCGACTCGTCCGCAACCACGCCAGACCCGCATCCGCCCGCTGACGGAGCACGCTTCGAGATGAACACCTTCCGTATCGCCACCCTGCTGCTCGCCGGCCTCCCCGCCGTCGCGCACGCGCAGAGCCAACAGTGCTACCAGGACACCGTCCCGCTCTCGACCACCAACTGGCAAGAGCAGATGTCCGTGCCGCAGTTCGACCCTGCGCTCGGCACGCTCGTCAGCGTGGACATCACGCTCTCCGGCGGCATCGCCGGTGAGGCGAAGGCCGAGAACACCTCGCCGTCGCCGGGCGCCCTGGACTTCCTGTACCAGGCCGAGATCGAGCTCTTCGACGTCGGCGGGACCTCGCTGATCGTCACCACGCCGCAGCTGAACATCCTGAACAACGTCCAGGGCTTCGACGGCATCATCGACTTCGGCGGCACCTCGGGCGTCACGCACGCCAACCTGTCGGCCAACGACTCCGACAGCGCGAGCGCGCCCGCGGACGTGCCGCTCGTCGACTTCATCGGCCTCGGCACCGTCACCCTCGACTGCGAGGCGCGCGGCATGTCGCTCGTCACCGGCCCCGGCAACGTGGTCAGCCAGTTCCTGACCAACGCCGAGGCGACGCTCGACGTCTGCTACAACTACATCCCCGCCGATCCGGGTCCCGACGGCCCCGACTGCGTCGGCATCGATCGTCGCCGCCCCGGCAGCCTGCTGCTGTACCCGGAGTTCGACAACCGCGAAGGCATGGCCACGCTCGTGACGATCACGAACGTCGGCGGCCCGGAGATCGACGCGCACTTCGTGTACATCGACGCGGAGAACTGCCAGGAGTTCGACCGCAACGTGCGCCTGACGCCGAACGACACGTTCACGCTGCTGACGCCGTTCCACAACCCGAACATGGAGCGCGGCTACCTGTACGTGTACGCCCGCGACCCGGAGACCGGTGAGGCCGTGGTGCACAACCACCTGATCGGTCACCTGATGGAGTTCGACGCGATCGCGCAGGGCGCCCACTCGATCAACGCCGTGTCCTTCAAGGGCATCGGTGAAGAGGGCGCGCCGACCGACCTCGACGCGGACGACGTCCGCGACCTGGACGGTCTCGAGTACGACGAGGCGCCTGATCAGATCCTGATCCCGCGCTTCCTGGGCCAGACCCAGGGCAACCAGTCGGACCTGATCTTCGTCGGTCTCTCCGGCGGTCAGGCCTTCTCGACGACGGTCGACTTCCTGATCTACAACGACAACGAGGAAGTGTTCTCGAACGAGTACACCTTCGAGTGCTGGGACCGCGTCTCGCTGCTCGAGATCTCGAACCTGTTCGGCCAGGGCTTCCTGCAGTCGACCGACCACGACGCCACCGAGATCCTCGGCGCGCCGGGTCGTGAGTCCGGCTGGATCCGCCTCGACGGCGCGATCGCGCAGTCCTCGACGACGGTCATCCAGGACCCGGCCTTCTACGCGGTGCTCGTCGAGTACGTCAACGCGACGCAGTCGGCCGCGGACCTGCCGTTCGAGCTCTGCGTGCAGGACAACGGCGCGCTGCTGCCGCGCGGCCTGCAGGGCGACATCGACGCCGACTGATCCCGCAACGCCGGACGACCGGCGCGCGCTACGACACCGTGCGGCCGCCCCGGGAGAGCCCGGGGCGGCCGCCGTCGTGTGCGTGGGCTCTGCCCCCGGGCGGTGACATGGGCTCCGCCGCTGCTTCGGCTACGCGGTGACAGGGCTCCGCCGAAGCTTCGGCTACGCGGTGCCCACGGCTCCGCCGCTGCTTCGGCTACGCGGTGACATGGGCTCCGCCGATGCTTCGGCTACGCTGTACCGAACGACCGACGACGAGCGATGCGACCCGACCCCGACATGACCGTTCCGACGCTGGATCCGAGCGCCGGTGAGCTCTCCGACGCCCTCGTGCGGCACTTCGGCCACGACGGGTTCCGCGGACCGCAGGAGGAGGTCGTGCGCGCGGTGCTGGCGGGTCGCGACGCGCTGGTCACGATGCCGACCGGCGGCGGCAAGTCGCTGTGTTACCAGCTGCCGGCGTTGATGTTGCCCGGTCTGACGCTGGTCGTCAGCCCGCTCATCGCGCTGATGAAGGACCAGGTCGACGACCTGCGCCGGCGCGGCGTGCGCGCAGGGGCGCTGCACTCGAACCTCTCCGCCGAGGAGCGGCGCGCGGAGCTCGAGCGGGCGCGTCGCGGCGACCTGGACCTGCTGTACGTCACGCCCGAGCGCTTCCGCAGCCCGGCCTTCCGCGCGGCCGAGGGCGACCTCGCCGTCGCGCGCTTCGCCGTCGACGAGGCGCACTGCATCAGCCACTGGGGCCACGACTTCCGCCCGGACTACCACCGGCTGGGCGAGGTGCGCGCGCGCCTCGGATCGCCGCCCACCCTGGCGCTGACCGCGACGGCGACGCCCGCGGTGGTGGACGACATCGTCGACTCGCTGCGCCTCGGGGACCCGCTCGTCGTGCGCACCGGTATCGAGCGCGAGAACCTGTTCCTGGCGTGCACCACGGTCGACCGAGACGAGGAGAAGGCGCCGCTGATCGCCGACCGCATCCAGTCGATCGACGGGCCGGGCATCGTCTACTCGGCGCTGATCCGCGACCTGGAGACGCTGCACGGCGAGCTGCGCCGACGCGGCGTCCCGGCGCTCGTCTACCACGGCAAGCTCTCGGCGCGCGAGCGCCGCGGCATGCAGGACCGCTTCATGTCGTCGGAGCGCGACGTCGTCCTCGCGACGAACGCCTTCGGCATGGGCGTGGACAAGGCGGACATCCGCTTCGTGATGCACGCGCAGCTGCCGCGCACGCTGGAGAGCTGGGCGCAGGAGATCGGCCGCGCGGGCCGCGACGGCGCGCCGTCGTGGTGCGAGCTGGTCTACTTCGCCGAGGACATCGCCATCCAGCAGCGCTTCATCGAGTGGGC
>JAUHYB010000396.1 GCA_030426745.1 bacterium | reverse complement strand
GGGCGGCCTGCCGGGCCGTTCGTCGATCCGGATCAGCGGATATCGCTTCCGCCAGCCGACCGTGAGCTTCCACCCGCCCTTCGCGACGTACGCGCCTTCCTGGTCCGGCGAGTACTCCTGTTCGCAGTCGGCCCACTGATCGAACTCTTTCCCGCTCGAGAACTCGTCCGGCCGGCGCGCCCCGTCCTTCCGCGGCGAGCATACGCCGTGCTTGTGGTGATTGTTCAGCACGTACAGCAGCGCGTTGCGAGTCGCCTTCAAGCTGCGCAGCGCGAAGTCGTGGAAGCGATGGGGGAAGACCTTGCCGTTTCGCTGCCACACCTTGTTCAGTCCGCGCGCGAGGCGACAGAGCAGCCCCTTCATGCCGCCGGCCAGGCTCTCCGCGTCGTTCGCTTCGACGATCAGGTGCAGGTGATCGACCTGGATCGTGAAGTGCACGACGCGGAAGGTCGGCTTCGACGCGCGCTGGATCGCTTCGACGATCACGTGACCGGCGAGTTCGGTGCGCAGCGCGGGCAGGCCTTTCGCGCGCTTGATCGTCACGAGGCGCGGGTCGTGCGTGTTCACGCGCGTCCGCTTCGTGTGCGGCACACCGCTCCCGCGTTTCGGTCGGCCGGCGCCCGTTCGATGTCCGCCCCACCTGCACGGGACGGGGAAGTCGAGTTCGTGTTGAGCAGCGCGCCGCACATGGATGTAGACGACGTGCGGCCATGCAGGTTCGTCGCAACGTGCCGATTCATGCATCTATTCCGTGATTCGAGCCGTTCTTTTTCGACCGGTTCCGGCGAGCTCGCGGGTCCCGCCGCGTCCGCCGGCTTCGCCGGGGCCGCGGCCTGCGCGAGTGTCGATCTTGATAACGGCGCTCTTTCGCGACGCGGACACCACGCACCCACCCCGTCAGCTCGCGCTGCGCGTCAAGCGCGACGATCGCGTCGAGGCACGCAGCTCAGAGCGCGCGCCACGGATCACCTTCCACGCGCCACGCCCCACGCGCCACGCGCCACGCCGCACACCGCACACCGCACACCGCACACGCACCCCGCACCCCGCACCCCGCACCCCTCGCGCCGCGGCCCTCCCGGGAGGCACTCGGTGCCAGGAGCTTCGCTCTTCAGGAAGTGCGCTGTCCGCCAAGGACCCTCCGACGACGACGGCAGCAGCACGCGCCCGCTCCGACCGCTCGCCCGCGCCCCACGCGAACCCGCCTCACCCGACGCCGCCCCACGCGAGCCTCCCTCACGCGACGCCGCCGCAGGCGAACCCACCGCACACGACGCCGTTGCCCTTCAGCCGGCGTGCGCCCTCACCTCGCGCCGACCTTCTTCACCGGTCGAAGCTCTCGAGCCTCGCACGACGCCTGCGCCTCTCACCCGACGAGCGCTCTGACCACGCCCGCGCTCCACTCCCGGTGAAGCCGGCGCAGCAGGGGACCGCGCCGCCACCCGCGACACACCCGCGAACCGGCGGCCTACGCCCTCCCCTCGAACACGCTCAGTGCGTCGCGCGTCGCGCGGCTTCCGGCGGCGCGCTCTCCGCCATCGGTCCCGCGGCGCCGGCACCTGGCCGGGGCTCGGGCTGTTGCCTCGCCTCCGGCCCCAGCCGTTCGAGCTTGCGGTCGATCTTCTCGCGCTGCTTCGTCAGCGTCTTGCGCATGCGCTTCTGCGAGAAGCGGTGCCACTGCCAGGCGGCGTAGAGCGGCGCCACGCCGACCAGGAGGGCGCCGATGGAGGCGAAGACCTCCTTCATCGTGGCCGGGCCGGGGTTGGTCAGGAAGTTCTGGATGTAGTTCCAGCTCGTCCAGAGCAGGAGGGCGGCCCAGACGCCGGTCAGGATCCATGCGACGACGTGCTTCACGCGGGGCATCGTAGCGCCGGGCCCCCTCGCGCGGAGCCTCGGCGGGTCGGATCCGAGACGGCGCGGCCCGCGGGGTGGGAATCGGCGAGAAGGGCGTGATCACGCGGGATTCGCCGGCGCGGCGGGCGCCCGCGAGGAGGATGCGGAACTCGCGAGGGCCCTGCGGGTGTCCCACAGGGGGAGAAAGGCGTGAGGATGCGGCCCGCTCCCGCTCGATACTCCCTCTCACGGAGCCTCCCGCGGGACTTGCCCGCCCTCCGCGACCCTCCCCACGTCGCCGTGACCAAGCCCGGAATCCCCAACGAGTACGCGCTCTCGACCTCCTGCTACGGGACGCGCCTGAGGACCATCGAGGACCAAGCCTTCGCGGCGGTCGCGATGGGGTTCCGGCGTCTGGAGCTGGGCCTCAGCGATCAGCCGGTCCCGCTGAACGGCTTCGACGACATGAAGCGCGAGACGGGGTTGTCGGTGAACTCCGTCGTCTGCGGGTGCCTGAACCCGCGCTCGGAGAACATGGCCGGCACGAAGCTGGCGTCGACCGACGAGGACGACCGCGAGCGCGCGATCATCTCGGTCCGGCGGCACGCGCGCTTGGCGCAGCAGTTCGAGTGCCCCGTCGTCATCCTGCGCGGCGTCGCGCTGGAGGACGAGGGCCTGATCCGCGAGGGCACCGCGCTGCACGCGCGCCTCGTGAAGGAAGGTCCCGAGGAAGAGGTCCACGAGGCGATCTGCGAGTTCGTCGCCCGGGTCCACCGCGAGGGACAGCACCAGCTGGAACACCTCTGTCGATCGATCCACACGGTCGCGACCGAGTTCCCCGACACGCACTTCGTGCTGGAGCCGGGGATTCACTTCACCGACCTGTTGAGCTTCCACTCCATGGGGCTCGTGCTGGACGACCTGGCGCGCCACAACATTCGTTACTGGCACGACACCGGATCCGTCCACCTGCGCGAGGTCGCGGGCCTGCCCGGACAGGGACAGTGGCTCGACACCTTCGCCAGCCGCATGGTCGGCATCCACCTGAACGACGCGACGGGAACGCGCACCGCGCTGCCGCCCGGCCTGGGCGAGGTCGACTTCCGCCTGGTGCAGGAGTACACGCCGTCCGCCGCCGAACGCGTGGTCGAGATCGACTCGAGCCACGGCCGCACCGAGATCCTCGCCGCCGTCCAGTTCCTCGTCGATCGAGGGTTCTGACACCGGCGCGCGGCCTCGCGGGCGCCGACGTTGCGGCGGGCGCCCGTCGGTGCCACAGTCTGCGGTCCGCGCGACGCGGACCCGAACGACATGACCGACCCCGCCACACGCACCGACGCCGGCCCTCCCGGCTCTCCGGCGGAAGCTCCCGTGCGACACCTGGAGTCGGTGTTGCGCGCCGCCCGCGCGGCCGCGACGGACCGCGGCGACCGCCTGCTGATCCTGACGCACCGCGGGCCCGACCCGGACGCGATCGGATCCTGCGAGGGGATGCGCGCGCTGTGCGAGCAGGGCTTCGG
>JAUHYB010000395.1 GCA_030426745.1 bacterium | reverse complement strand
CCGAGAAGCACGGCAACTTCATCGTGAACCGCGGCGGCGCGACGGCGACGGACGTCCTCGGCCTGATCGACGAGGTCCGCGCCCGCGTCGCCGACGCGACGGGGATCGAGCTGGGGGTCGAAGTCCGTCGTTGGTTGTCCAACGACGCAGAGTGACCGCGGCGCCGGCTCGTTGTCCAACGCCGCGGAGTGACCGCGGGGCGCCGGTTCGCCCGGGCGATCGGCCGCGCGAATCGCCCTGATCGACATCTTCGACCACGCATCGCCTAGCGGGGCTCCGTACCCCGCGGTACCCTTCTCGCGCCGCGGTACCCCCGGGAGGACCGCGGCCCTTCTCGTGCCAGGTGGGCGCGCAGGAGGCTCCCCATCCCGCAGGAGACGATCCATGTCCGAGCTCCAGGAGGCTCGAGAGCCGGAGGCCGCGGCCTATCCGCTCTCGACCCTGCGCCACTCGGTGGCGCACTTGATGGCCTCGGCCGTCGCGAAGCTCTTCCCCGGCGTCCGCTTCGGCTTCGGTCCCTCGATCGACCACGGGTTCTACTACGACTTCGACCTCGAAGAACCCCTGACCGACAAGGACCTGCGCAAGATCGAGAAGGAGATGCGCCGCATCGCCAAGCGCTCTCCCGAGCTGGTCTGCCACGAGGTCACGCGGGACGAGGCGCGCGAGCGGCTCTCCGGCCAGGACTACAAGCTCGAGGCGCTCGAGCTGATCCCCGCCGACGAGAAGATCACGTTCTACTCGCACGGCGACTGGGAGGACCTGTGCGAGGGTCCGCACCTCGACCGCCTCGACCGCAACTACCACTTCAAGTTGCTGAACATCGCGGGCGCCTACTGGCGCGGCGACGAGAACCGGCCGATGCTGCAGCGCATCTACGGGACCGCCTTCTGGACGAAGGAGGACCTGGACGAGCACCTCGAGTGGCTCGAGGAGATCAAGCTGCGCGACCACCGTCGCCTGGCGACGGACCTCGACCTGTTCAGCTCGCACGCCGAGGCCGGCTCCGGCTTCGTGTTCTGGCACCCGAACCTCGGCGCCGTGCGCCGCGCGGTCGAGGAAGCGTGGTGGTCCCTGCACACCCGCGCCGGCTATCGCCCGGTGTACACGCCGCACGTGTCGCGCGAGAACCTGTTCAGCGTCTCGGGCCACCTGCAGAACTACGGCGACCTGATGTACGCGCCGATGGACATCGACGAGCTGCCCTACCGGGTCAAGCCGATGAACTGTCCCGGCCACATCCTGATCTACAAGAACCGCGGGCGCAGCTATCGCGAGTTCCCGATCCGCTGGGCGGAGCTGGGCACGGTCTACCGCTACGAGCGGTCGGGCGTGTTGCACGGCATGCTGCGCGTGCGCGGCTTCACCCAGGACGACGCGCACATCTTCTGCACGCCGGACCAGCTCGCCGACGAGATCGCCGGCGTCTGTTCGCTGGTGGACGAGATCATGGGGTACTTCGGCTTCGAGTACACCGCGTACCTCGCCACCCGCCCGGCCGACAAGACGATCGGTGACGACGCGATCTGGGAGAAGGCGACGCAGGCGCTGCAGGACGCGGCGGACAAGGTCGGCCTGAAGCTCGAGCTGGACGAGGGCGGCGGCGCCTTCTACGGCCCGAAGATCGACTACAAGATCAAGGACGCCCTCGGCCGCGAGTGGCAGAACTCCACGATCCAGTGCGACTTCAACCTGCCCGAGCGCTTCGACCTGACCTACACCGACTCGGACGGTCACCAGAAGCGGCCGATCATGGTGCACCGCGCCATCCTCGGTTCGCTGGAGCGCTTCGTCGGCGTGCTCATCGAGCACTTCGGCGGCAAGTTCCCGTTCTGGTGCGCGCCGACGCAGATCGCGGTCATCCCGATCCGTGAGCAACACGCCGACTACTGCGTGAAGCTGGCGGAGCAGCTGCAGGACGACGCCTACCGCGTCGAGTGCATGGTCGACCCCGGTCACATGAACAAGAAGATCAAGGAAGCGCAGCACGCGCAGGTCCCGTTCATGCTGATCGCCGGCGACCGCGAGCAGGAGGAGGGCACCGTCGCCGTCCGCCGTCGCGGCACGCGCGACCAGGAGGTGATGTCCTTCGAGGACTTCAAGGCGATGGTGGATCAGATGCGCGACGAGCGCGTCATCCACCTGGACCGCATCCCGCTGCGACACTAGACGCGCGCGGGCGCTCCGGCGCCCCGCTCGGAGTACGAACGCGCCCGGCGTCCCCCGATGGGGGGCGCCGGGCGCTCTCGTGACGGGACGGGCGCGTGGCGGGGCGGGCGCGTGGCGCTCGGCCGGCGGTCAGTCCGGCCGCGCGACCCAGTCGGCGTCGTAGACGTCGATGAAGGTCGGCGGGACGCGCCAGTCGGCGGTCGCGAGCTCGCACAGGAAGCCGATCGGGCTCGGGTCGGCGCTCGGGCGGGCCTGGTTCACCGTGCGGCCGCGGCGCTCGCCCAGCGCGACGAGCTCGAAGGCGACGAAGCGCTGCGCCTCGAGGTCGTAGGTCGCGACGCCCGACAGCGTCGTCGCGATCGCGTGCGGCCACGCGCGGTCCGCGGGCGGCGCCCAGTCGCTCGCCGGGTCGTAGCGCCACGGGCCGGGCGCGTCGGCGCCGGTGCGACCGCTGATCGCGAGCGTCACGCGCGCGCCGTCGACCCCGGTGACCTCGCTCGCGATGCGCGACCCGGTGTCCTCGCTCGGGTGGTAGGGGATCGTCTGGCCGCCGACGTTGTCGACCAGCACCAGGCAACTCATGCGCTTCGTCAAGGCGTCGGGCCACGCGCGGCGCGCGCCGATCGTCGGATCCGCGGGCAGCAGCGCGCGCGCCTCGTCGGCGCTGAACCAGACGGCGTCGCGGTTGAAGCGCCCGGTCGGCGTCGCGCTCGGGTCGCCGTCCGCCGGCAGGTCGCGCGCGGTGCGGCGCAACACGAGGCCGTCCGCGGGGTAGCTCGCTTCCCAGCGGAAGCCCGCGGCGACCTGCGACGGATCGCGCAGGCCGCGCTCCTCCGGCGCGAGGTCGTCCCAGGCCGCGAGCGCGCGCTCCAGCAACGCCGCGACCTGGCCCGGGTCGTTCGTGTTCCTGCTCGCCAGCAGGCGGCCGCTGGGCGCGAACACGTACGTGCCCTGCATCGACCCGGCGCTCCGCGTCTCGTCGCCGCGCACGTGGCGGCGGAAGAAGCGGCACTCGGGGTCGTCGTCGTTCTGCAACCTCCAGACCTCGTCCGCGGCCAGGACGAAGCGCGGCATCAGCGCCGCGACGCGCTCATCGGACCAGACACGCCGGCCCACGACGCCGTTGCCTCACGTGCAGCCCAGCGGGTGCCCGTTCATCGCCCAGAACAGCAGCGGCGCGTCGCGCTCCTCCGCGGCCA
>JAUHYB010000394.1 GCA_030426745.1 bacterium | reverse complement strand
GCCTCGTCCGCGGTCGCGACGCGGCGCGACCCGGCGAAGGGCACGCCGTAGGCCGCCAGCACTCGCTGCGACTCGTCGAGGTGCAGCTCGCCGCGACCCGCCGCGCGCGCGGACGCGATGACCGCCTTCACGGCGTCGGCATCGACCTCGAACTCCGGCGTGCGGCCCGGCTCGCGGTCGCGGCGCTCGCCGTACTCGACGAGCATGCCCAGCGCCTGCGCCGCCGCCTCGGGGAAGTGGTAGGCCGGGAAGCGCTCGCGCCCCGTGCGCTGCCGCGCGCGCTCGCGCACGTCGTCCGCGCCCATGAACACGCCGAGGCACGGCAGCCCCGCTTCCTCGGCCGCGTCCGCCGCGGCCAGGTACACGTCGGTCGGGTCGTGCATCACCGTCGGCACGCAGATCACGATCAGCGCGTCGTACTGCCCCGTCGCGGCCAGCGCGTCGATCGCCGCGCGGTAGTGCGCGGTCGTCGCGCTGCCGATCAGGTCGACGGGGTTGGTCAGCGTCGCCTCGACGGGCAACACCTCGGCCAGGCGCGCGCGCGTCGCGTCGTCGGTCTCGGGCAACTCCATGCCGCGCGCCACCAGCGCGTCCGCGGCCAGGATGCCCGGGCCGCCAGCGTTCGTGACGATGCCGACGCGCCGCCCCTTCGGGATCGGCTCGCTGGCGAAGGCGCGCGCGACGTCGAACAGCTCCTCGACCGAGTTCACGCGTTGCACGCCGCACTGCGCCAGCAGCGCGTCGACCGCGACGTCGGCGCCGGCGAGCGCGCCCGTGTGGCTGCTGGCCGCGCGCGCGCCCAGCGCCGTACGCCCCGCCTTGACCGCCAGCATCGGCGTGTCGCGCGTCACGCGCCGCGCGATGCGCGTGAAGTTGCGCGGGTTGCCGAAGCTCTCCAGGTACATGAGGATCACGCCCGTCGCCGGGTCGGCCCCCCAGTACTCGATCAGGTCGTTGCCGGACACGTCGGCCTTGTTGCCGACGCTGGCGAACTGCGAGAAGCCGAGGCCCAGCGAGGCCGCGTGCTCGATCAGCGCCGCGCCGATCGCGCCGGACTGCGACAGGAACGCGACGTTCCCGGTCAGCGGCAGCGTCTCGGCGAACACGGCGTCCATGCGCACGTCCTCGGCCGTGTTCAGGATGCCCATGCAGTTCGGGCCGATCATGCGCATGCCGTGGCGGCGCACGATCTCCAGCAGGCGCTTCTCGCGCTCCGCGCCCTCGCCGCCGATCTCGTTGAAGCCGGCCGAGATCACGACCAGGCCGCGCACGCCCTTCTTCCCGCACTCCTCCGCGATCTCGAGCACGTACTTCGACGGCACGATCAGGATCGCGAGGTCGACGTCGTCGTCGATCGCCGAGACGGACGGGTAGCACTTCATCGAGTGCACGACCTCCGCGCCCGGGTTGACGGGGAACAGCTTCCCCTGGAACTCGAACAGGATCAGGTTGTGCAGGACCTGCCAGCCGAGCGTGCCCTTGGTGCGCGAGGCGCCGACGACGGCGATCGAGCGCGGGCGGAAGAGTGCGTCGAGGGATGCGAGGGCCATGGCGCGAGATCCTACACGCCGCGACCGCGGCCCGTCGCGGGGGGATCCCGCGGGATGTGCGCCGCGGGATCCCCGCGACCGAACGCGCGAGGGGGAGCGACGCCGCCGCGCCGCTCCCCCTCGCGCTCCCGGCGCCGCCGGCGCCTAGCGCTCGAGCGGCATGTCCTGGATCTCGTCCAGGATGCGCACGATCAGGCGCGACACGCGGCTCAGCTTGTCGTAGTCGATCTTGTCGGGGGTGTCCGAGGGCTGGTGGTAGTCCTCGTGCACGCCGGCGAAGACGAACGCGACCGGGATGCCGAGCTCCGCGAACTCCGCCTGGTCCGAGCGGTGGTAGTACTCGTCCGCGCTGTCCAGCTTCGGGAAGCCCTCCAGCGGCGACAGCTTCATCGCCACCTCGGTCAGGACGTTGTACTCCTTGTGCTCGCGCGTCGGCGTGAAGAACAGCTCGTCGGGAGCGTTGCGCCCGATCATGTCCATGTTCAGGTTCGCGGCGGCGCGGTAGCCCTCCGGCAGCGTCGGGTCGCTGGACCAGGCCTTCGACCCCCACAGGCCCTTCTCCTCGCCGGAGACCCAGATCACGAGCACCGAGCGCTTCAGCGGGCCGTAGGCCTCGAGCGCGCCGGCGACCGCGAGCAGGCCCGAGGTGCCCGAGCCGTTGTCGTCCGCGCCGTTGTAGATCTTGCCGCCCTGACGCCCGACGTGGTCGTAGTGCGCCGACACGATGACGACCTCCTTCGACAGCTCGGGATCCGACCCGGGCCAGAAGCCGCACACGTTCTTGACCATCACCTGGCCGCCGTCCGCGGCGAGCGCGCGCACGTCGCGGAAGCGGACGCCGGTGTCGGCGCCGACCGGCGGGAACCAGTCGTCCTTCGCGGCGTCGTAGCCCTCGCACGCCTCAAGCAGGCGCTCGGTCGCCTCGCGCGTCAGGAAGGTCGTCGGCGTCGCGTTGAAGCGCCGGCCGCGCGACTTGCTGCCCGCGTAGCTCGTGCGCCCGCGGACCAGCGCCTCGAAGCGGTCGCCGCCGAAGCGCTCCTCGAGCGGCTCGCCCTCGTACTCGGCGCCCGGCGCCACGAGCAGGCCGATCGCGCCGCGGTCGGTGACGCGGCGGTTCAGCGAGCGCGTGCCGCGACCCTCGCGGTCCTTCACCATCGCCCACTTGCCGGTCAGGTCGAGGTCCTCGAACTCGTCGACGTCGCCCGTGCCGATCGAGACGATCGGGCCCTGCACGTCGGAGTCCTCGTACACCGCCGGCGCGCCGATGTAGTAGTCCTTCGTGAGCACCAGCGCGGTCTCGTCGAAGCTCGCCGAGCTCGCGTCCGGGTCCAGGGCGGTCGAGTTCAGCGGGTACTCGTGGAAGAAGCTGTCCCCCGCGCCCGGCTGGAAGCCGAGCCGCTGCAGGCGCGCGCGCAGGAAGTGCGCGGCGACGTCCAGCTCTTCCGACGGCGTGTCGCGGCCGCCGAGCTCGTCCGACGCGAGGAAGCGCAAGTCGATCTCGATCTCGTCGGCGTCGATCGCGCGCAGCGCGCGGGACAGGGCCGGCGGCGTCTCTTCCGCGCCCTCGTCGGTGAGCGCGCCGGTCGACTCGGCGCCGTCGCCGAGGGTGGTCGCGAGGTCGGTGGAGCGCGCCGTGAGGGCCGGCGCGAACGCGAACGAGCCGCCGAGCGCGGCGGCGACGAGCAGGGAACGGATCATCGGACGGAGGGACCTCGTGTCGGCGGGTCGGGGGGGAGCCCGGGGAGGGTCAGTTCGTGCGCGAGCGGAGGAACTGGACGGTGGAGGCCTGCATGCGCTCGAGGAAGGGCTCGAGCTCGGTGCCGGAGGGGTCGGCGAGGTCGTCGAGGTTC
>JAUHYB010000393.1 GCA_030426745.1 bacterium | reverse complement strand
GAGATCACGACGATCGGTCAGGTCGCCGTGCGGACGATCGAGAAGGAGCTGGCCGAGGCGCACGAGCAGCGCGTGCAGTTGCTCGCGGCGCTCGACGAGGCGGACCGGCGCGGCGAGGCGTACCAGCGCATCCTGGCCGACGTCCGCGAGCTCGACGTCCGCGTCGCGCAGCTCGAGGAAGCGCGCCTCGCGTCCGGCGAGCCGATCGCGTGCGTGTTCATCGGGCCGCGGCCCGCGCTCGACGGCGACGACCCGGGCGCGGAGTACCGGCGACAGCTCGCGGAGCTCGACCTGCTCGTGCGCGTCGACCGCGACTTCGGCGAGGCGGCGCGGCGCTTGACCGTGCTGTGCCTGCGCGCGATGGGGCCGCCGGCCTACGAGGGGCAGCGCGAGGTGGTCACGCTGGCGACGACGCGGCTCGTCGACGCGCGCATGGCGATGCGGGACATGGACGGCGCGGCGGACGCGCTGGACCGCATGCTGGAGCGCCGCGACCCCGCGTCGCTGGACGCCGACGAGTGGTTCGTCGTCGCGACGCCGGAGTGGCTCGCGAAGGAGCGCGCGTGGCTCGCGGACCCGCGGCTGGAGGGGCAGCGCAAGCAGGTGCGGTCGTGGCGCGAGGCTCGGCAGCGTGCCGTGGAGGGATCGGCGCCGGAGTCCGGGCGGGACGTCGCCGGCGAACGCGCAGGGCCCGCGGGGCCGTCGCTCGACGCGCTCGCCGAGGAGCTGATGCGCGACCTGATGGAGGGGGACGGCGCGCTGCTCGAGGCGATGGGGTCGGCCGCGGTCCCCGCGCTCGAACACCTGACGCGCAACAGCACGGACATCGAGCCGAGCTGGGTGGCGAAGGTCGAGAAGGACCCGCTGTACGCGTTGATGCGCACGGCGCCGGAGCGCGCGCTGGCCGTCGTGTCGGAGGACCTCGATCGCGCGCCGCTGATGTGGCGCAAGCGCGTGGCGCGGGCGATGAAGCACGCGAAGGTCTTCGCGCTGTACCGTCGCGATCAACGAGGCGTGAACCGCGTCCTGCGAGAGCACCGCTGGCTGGACGTGCTGGACGAGCTGCTCGCCGACCCCGCGATGTTCGAGGACTGCACCGAGCTGCTGCGCGAGCAAGCGCAGTTCAGCGAGTGGACGGAGACGCAGGCCGCTGCGGTGCGGCGGTACCTCGACGACGCGGAGACCCTGTCGAGCCAACAGCTGTACAAGACCTGGCCGTTCTACCGGGGGGACGCGAACGACCGCCTGGAACAGGCCGGGTACGAGAGCGTCCTCGGGTTGCGGCAGGTCCGCGAGTTGCAGCACGCTCTGGACTCGTCGATGAGCGGGGTGCGCGAGTACGCCGCGGTCGACCTGAAGCAACACCGGCTCCCGACCGCCTTCCTCGGGCACCTGGATCCCGAGACGCCCAGGGTGCTGCAGGAGTTCGTGCGCGCGAGCTACGACGCGCCCGCGGAGCTCGACGCGGACACGCGCGCGCGCTGGAAGGAGGCGGTCACCTCGCTGCTCTCCGCGAAGGACGACGAGGTGCGCGTCGAGGCGGCGAACCTGGTGACGCACCCGGCGCGGAGGACGGAGTTCACCGCCGAAGAGATCGCGCCGATCGTCACGGACGAGGTCGCGGACATCCGGCGCTCGCTGTTCCGGCGCTTCGCCATCGGCAGCCAGCAACGGATCGAGCTCACGGACGGCGAGGTCGTGCTCTTGCGCGAGCTGCTCGACGATCCCGACGCGGAGATCCGCTTCGATGTCCTGCGGGTGGAGAGCGCGCGGCAGCAGCCGACCTGGCTCACGCGCGACGAGCTGCTCGCGCGGACGAAGGACGCGTCCCCGAAGGTGCGCGGCGCGCTGGCGTGGCTGGTCTACGGCGACCCCGCGGTCGAGCTCGAGGTCTACGCGCGGCTCGGCGCGGACGCCGACCGCGAGGTGGTCGGCGCGGCGGACTCGAAGATCCAGCACCTGGTGCGGAACGAGGACCAGCCGCTCGAGCGCTTCCTGCCGTACTACGCGGCGCGGCTCGCGAACGCGGCGAACCCGGCGCTCGCCAAGGACGGCGTGCGCGGGATGCCGCGCGAGTTCGCCGCGCTGTTGCCGGACGGCTTCGCGATGACGGTGCACCACGTGGCGGCGCGCCCGGGCGGCGTCGAGGAGCAGCAGCTGCTGGAGATGTTGCCGCACATGCGTCGCCAGTGGTCGTCGGAGTTCACCGCCGCGCTGTCGAAGCTGCCGGCGGAGGACCTCGCGTACCTCCTGCACGCGATGGGGTCGCGGGCCGGCGAGCCGCTGAAGCAGGCGGGGAGTTCGCTGCGCAAGTACGAGTTCCACCGCGAGCAGGAAGACTTGCTCGAGCTCGACACGCCGTCCCTGGCGCAGGCGACTCGCGTCGTCAGCGAGGACCGGACCGCGCACTTCGTCGCGCGGGCGTACGCCTTCGCGTGGCGCATGCGTCACCGCGCGGCGGAGTCCCGGGACGCGTTCCTGGCGTTCCTGCACGAGCCGTCCGCCGAGGCCGCCGGGCGCGCGGGCGACACGGACGTCGGCGAGAGCCACGTGATCCGCGTCCTCGCGACGCACATCGACGGCGACGTGCGGAACGCGCTCTGCCTGACGATCGTGGAGGACCGCGCGATCTCGGACGCGATCGCCTTCGGCGTGACGCGGTACTACTTCCCCGAGCGCGACGGCGGCGTCGACGTCTCGCGCGCGATGGCCGCGCGATGGTTGCAGCCGGGCGACGTGTCGTACTACGGCAAGCTCGCGATCGAGAACCTGGGCGGCGTGGCGGGCGAGGTCGATCCGGCGGCGTTGCGCGAGGCGCTGCGACACCCGTCGCTCAAGGAGCCGGCCTTGGCGGCCTACGGACAGCGCAAGGACCCCGCGCTCCTCCCCGACCTGCAGGAGGCGTTGAACCCGACGTGGATCGGCTACGCCGAGGAGCGCCACCGCTTCGCGAAGCAGGTCGCCGACACGATCAGCCGCTACATGACGGACGACGCGGCGGAGGCGCTGCTGCAGGGCGTCGGCATCGCCGAGAACGAGGAGATCCGCCAGGCGTGCTTCGACGGGCTGGAGCGCATCCGCCTGTACCAGGAGGCGCAGGAGCGCTTGAACCGCCGCGACGTCGGCAAGGAGAAGCGCGACGAGGCGGTCGCGGAGCTGGCGTCGATGCTGTCGAGCGACGACGCCGCGACGGTCGCGGCCGCGGCGAAGGGGCTGGCGGCGCTGGGCGCGGTCGACGAGTTGCCGGCGCTGATCCGCCTGATGAAGCACGCCGACGCGAGCGTGCGCGCGGCGGCGACGGAGGCGGTGGAGCGCTTGACGGCGTCGAGCGACGAGTAGGGGAAAGTACGGAGCCCGGTTCGTTTTTTCGCCGACGCGATCGACGGCAGCCGGCGCCGAAGGC
>JAUHYB010000392.1 GCA_030426745.1 bacterium | reverse complement strand
AGCTTGTCCGCGATCCCGAGGCGCTCGAGCTGCGCGTGCACCTCCTCCAGCTCCTCGCCGGACGGCAGCACCATCGCGCGCCAGCCGGACCAGGTCGAGCGGCGCCCGAGCGAGCCCGCGATCACGTTCGACGCGACGCGGACGTTCGGCACCAGGCCGAGGTCCTGGCGCACGGTCGCGATGCCGGTGCGCAGGCGGCGGAGCTCGCCCGGCGCCAGCGCGCCGGGCGAACGTCCGTCGACGAGAACGCGCCCGGAGGTCGGGAAGAGACCTCCATGGATCAGGCGCAACAGCGTGCTCTTGCCGGCGCCGCTGGGCCCGACGAGGGCCACGGCCTCGCCCGGCTCGATCGCGGTGTCGACGTCGTGCACGCCGACGCCGTCGCCGTAGTCCACGGTGACGCCCTCGAAACGGACGCCCATCGCGGCATCCGCGCGAAGAGGGGACGCGTTCATCGACGAATCGGTGCGCGCGCGCCGCGGGTGCGACGCGCGCGAGCGAGCGTCACTGGCGGACCAGGCCGACCTGCACGGCGAGTTGCCGCAGGCCTTCGAAGTCCTCGTTGGAAGCGGCGATCAGTCCCTCGGGCCGGTTGACAGCTTGCAGCAGGGCCGGATCCTTCATGTCGATCAGGGCCTTCTGCAGCTTCTCGGTGAAGCCGGCGCCGAAGCGCTCGTCGAGGACGGGGTGCGCCGTCCAGTTGTAGTCGGCGTAGTCGGGCGTGGTCCAGATGATCCGACACTTGTTCGGGTCCAGCTTGCCCTCGGCGACCATGCGGTCGTACGTCTTGTAGTCCATCGCGCCGGCCTGGAAGGTGCCGGCCTCGACGAGCTTCGCCGTCTTGTCGTGCGACCCGGAGAAGTTCATCTGGTCGCCCGCGAGGAACTCCGCGGGGGCCATGCCCGTCTCCTGGCGGATGAAGTACTCGGGCATCAGGCGGCCGGAGGTCGAGCCGTCCGAGCCGAAGGTGAAGGTCTTGCCCTTCAGCGCCATCGGGAAGGACTCCGAGGGCTCGAGGCCGGAGGCGTCGTTCGCGATGAAGTACGAGTGGTACTGCGGGTCGACCTTGCCCTGGGCGATCGCGCTGGCGCCGGAGACCGCGTCACGCGCGCGCACGCCGGTCAGACCGCCGAACCACGCGAGCTGGACGTCGCCGTTCTTGAACAGCTCGACGGACGCGCCGTAGTCGGTCGCTGGCTTGTACTCGACGGTGACGCCGAGCTCGCGCGCGAGGTAGTCGGCGACGGGCTGGAACTTCTGCTGCAGCTCCGTCGTGTTCTCGTTGGGGATCGCGGTGAAGACCAGGGTGTGGTCGGTGGCCTCGACCTCCTGGGTCGAGCAGGCCGATCCGAGGACCATCAAGCCGGCCAGGGCCGCGCCGAAGAAGGTGCGGCGGTGCATGGAGTGGTGCATCAAGCTTCTCGTTTCTGTGCGGGAAGGTGCAGCGGTTGCGGGAACCCGCGCGGGGCGCGGTCGTGCGTCGCGTCGCCTCGGCGCGCGAGTGAGCCGGAGAGCCTACGCTGTCGGCCCCCCCGTTGTCATCCGGAGGGGCCGAGCGCGGGGGAAAGGGGCGTCGCGGCGGCGCTCAGGCGTCGGTCGCGCCGCCGTCGCCGGTGGGCCCGGCGTCGGGTTCGGCGCCGGCTTCGGGGGCCGCGCCGCCGTCCGGGTCCCAGCCGCCGCCGAGCGCGCTGTAGAGCGCGATCAGGTCGCGCGCGAGCAGCCCGCGGGAGCTCGCCAGCGCGTCCTGTTGCTCGGCCAGCGTGCGCTCGGAGTCGAGCACCGGCTGGAAGTCGGTCAGGCCCTGGTTGTAGAGGTCGCGCACCAGCGACACGGCCGACTCGGCGGCGGCGACGGACGCCTCCAGGTAGACGATGCGGCGGCGCTCCTCGGTCAGCGCGACCATCGCGTTCTCGACCTCCTCGAGCGCGAGCAGCACGGTCTGCTCGTACGACGCCTGCAGCGCTTCGGCGCGCGCCTCTTGCGCGGCGATGTCGCCCTTGATGCGGCCGCGGTCGAACAGGTTCCAGCGGAAGGGGATGCCGAATCCCCAGGCCTGCGCCGAGCTGCTGAAGATGTCCGACGTCTTCAGCGCGTCCCAGCCGAAGTTGCCCGTCAGCGCGAACTGCGGGTAGAGGTTCGCCTCGGCGACGCCGATGCGCGCGGTCTGCGCGGCGAGCGAACGCTCCGCCTGGCGCACGTCCGGTCTGCGGCGCAACACGTCGGCGGGGATGCCGACCTCCAGGACGTCCTCGGAGCTCGGGATGGGCGTGTCCTGGCCCAGCAGCTTGTAGACGGCGCCGGGTTGTTCGCCCAGCAACACCGCGATGCGGTGCGCGGACTGCGTCGCCTGCAGGCGGAACGTCGGCACGACCGACTGCGTGCGCGCCAGGTTCATCTCGGCCTGGCTGATGTCCAGGGAGTTGACGAGGCCGACGTCGAAGCGGTCGTTGACCAGCTGCAGCGTCGACTCCTGGGCCGTCGCGTTCGTCGAGGCGAAGCGCGCGCGCTCCTGCGCGGTGCGCAAGTCGACGTAGTTACGGGCGACCTCGGCGAAGAGGATCACGTGCAGGTCGCGCAGGGCTTCCTCGCTCGCCTGCAGGTCGGCGGTGGCGGCTTCCACCGAGCGCGCGACGCGGCCCCAGACGTCCAGCTCCCAGGTGGCGTCGAAGCCGAAGTGGTAGACCTCGGTCGAGCCCGACAGCAGCGGGTTCGTCGCGCCCGAGAACTTCTCGCGCGACGCCGAACCGGTCATGTCGACCGTCGGGACGCGGTCCGCCTCGGCGACCCGGCGCAGGCCGCGCGCTTCCTTCACGCGGGCCGCCGCGATGGCCAGGTCGAGGTTGCCCTCGGCCGCGCGGTCGATCAGCTCGTCGAGGACCGGGTCCTCGAAGGCGGCCCACCAGCGGCGCAGGTCGCCCGAGCCCTCGGCCAGGTCTTCGCGCACGTCGCGGTGCCAGGCGTCGGGCAGCGCGAGCTCGGGGCGTTCGTAGTCGGGGCCGACGCTGCGGCAGCCGGCGAGGGGCGTCCCGAGCGCCGCGACGAGCACGGCGAGGGACAGCGGGGAGCGGGGGCTCATGATTCGAGTTCGTGAGGAGGCGAGGCGGAGGCGTCCTCGCGCGGCAGGGTCCGCGCCGGGACGAGGAAGCCGAACAGATCGAAGACGGCCGAGGCGCCGAGGATACCGACCTTCGCGAGGTTCCCGTACTCCGCGCCGAGGAGGAAGTCGCCCTCGAAGATCGACGTCGGCACGCCGACCCCGGCCAGGAAGCCGACGCCGACGACGCGACTCCAGCGGACGCCTTCGGGCAACGCGGCGCCCGGAAGCGCACCGCCGGCGGGCTGAACAGGAACACGCCGACCGGCTCGTCGTCGATGAGGCCCGGGATGCTGCCCCGAGGGATCGGGCCGCGA
>JAUHYB010000391.1 GCA_030426745.1 bacterium | reverse complement strand
CCCGTCCCGCGCAGGACCTGCAGCGCCTCGCCGGCGTAGCTCGCGGTGACCACGTCGAGGACGCCGTCCTCGTCCATGTCCCGGAGCTGCATGTCGTAGCCGCTGACGTCGCGCGCGTCCTCCAGCAGGCCCTGCAGTCCCGCGCCCGCCTCCGCGAAGAACACCGTGCAGTACCTGTCGATGTCACGCGCGATCACGTCCACGACGCCGTCACCGTCGACGTCCCCCGGGACCAGGCACCACAGTCCGCTGGAGCCCGAGATGCTGCGCGAGGACGCGACGGTCCCGTCCCCCGCGCCCAGGATCTGGATCAGCGCGTCGCTGCCGGTCTCCTCCGAGGTGGCGATGTCGAGGTTCCCATCCGCGTTCCAGTCGCCGATCAAGAGCCGCTGCGGTCGCTGCACCGACGCGATCAGCTCCTCGGGGTGGAAGCCCGAAGAGCCGTCTCCGCGCCGCACGACGACGCGGTCCTGCCACGTGAGCGCGGCGATCAAGTCGCTCTCTCCGTCGCCGTCCCAGTCGCCGAGGGCGACGTGTTGCGGCGATCCGGTGAACGCGAACTCCTCCTCCGGCGCGAAGTAGCCATTGCCGAAGCCGCGCTGCACGAACACCGAGCCCGAGTTCTTCAGCAGGTAGAGCAGGTCCTGCCGCCCGTCGTCGTCGACGTCCCGGAGCTGGATGTCGCGGACGTCGCCGCTGGTCGGGACCGTCCGCTCGGTCCGGAAGTTCCCGCCGCCGAGCCCCTCGCGCACGAGGATCTCGTCGCGACTGTACGCCCCCATCACCAGGTCGACCTCCCCGTCCCCGTCGAAGTCCCCGGACGCGATGTTCTGCGCGAAGAACGCCGCGATCGTTCCCTGGTGCACGAAGCCGCCGTCGCCCGTGCCGACGAGGATCTCGAGCATGCCGGGGACGGAGCTGTCACTGTGCTGGTAGACCAGGTCGACGACGCCGTCCTTGGTCAGGTCGACGAAGGCGTGGAACTCGGCGTCCTCCTCGAGGCCGCTGATCGGCCCGGGCTCGAAGTGCCCGTTGCCGTTGCCCAGCAGGGTGCGGATGACGGAGTCCCCCACCGTGACCAGGTCGAGGACGCCGTCGTCGTCGACGTCGACCGCGTCGACGTCCGTGCCTCCCAGCAACGGGTAACGAGCGCCGGCGAAGCGCGGGCCGTCGACGTCGGGGCAGTGCGCGACCTGCGAGGCGTTGGCGGCGGCGGGGAGGAGGACGGTGAGAGCCGCGAGAGCGGCGAGCGAGCGGGACATCGACGTGCCTCGAGTCGGGCGTGCGTGCGCCGTCGCGGAGCGGGTCGCGAGCGCGGCGCGGGGGCTGGGAAGACGCCCGGGCAAGGCTACTCGGTCTCCCGCGTACCGCAACCGCCGGTCGGGGAGGAGCGCCCCTGCTACCGCAACTCGCGCCGCACGCCGTACAGGACGCGGTCCCAGTCGAAGGCCGGGCCCGGGTCGATCTTGCCGCGCGTCAGGTGGTAGTGGCCCAGGACGCCGGAGAACTCCGCGTACTCCTCGTCGGTCAGCGCGCGGTCCAGGACGGCGCCGTCCGCCCCCCGCGGCGCGTCGGGCTCGATGCGCGGCAGCACGCGCGCGACGCCGGCGATCAGCTTGACGAGCGCCTCGTACTGCTCGGGCGTGAAGTCGTACTGCAGGTACTCGTTGCCGTGCAGCGCGCCGCGGTGCTTGCCGGGGCGCGCGGCCTCGCCCTGGAAGCCCGGCGTCATCACGCCGCCGTCGCCGTAGCGCTCGGGGATCGTCAGCAGCGTGCGGCCCGGCTCCTCCGTGTACCACTCGGCCAGCTCGTGCATCGCGCCCCGCGAGCGCGCGCCCATCTGCGCGATCTCGACGCCGACCGATCGCGTGTTCGCCTGGCTGGCGTGCCACGCGCGCTCGCGCAGGTCCATCGTCTGGTAGACCGTGCCGTCGACGTCGAGCAGGAAGTGCACCGACAGGCCGCGCAGGTCCTGCAGCACGCGGAAGCAGCGCCGGCTCGTCCCGCACACGTCGTAGTGCACGACGAACAGGTCGACGGCTTCGGCGAGCACCGCGGGGTCGTCCTCGTCCGGCTCGACCAGCACCTCGCCGCCGCGCGTCACGCGGCCGGGCGTGTAGCGGCGTCCGCTCGAGCGGTCCATGAACTCCGGCGGCGCGTCGGCGTCGTAGTCCGTCGCCGTGCCGTCGTAGCCGTCGACGTCGGTCCACAGCACGACGGGCGTGCCGATGTGGACGCGCTGTCCGCAGACGACGATCTCGTCGCCGATCAACGAGCGCGGGTCGCGCGCCGGCGGCGCGGCGGGTTCCGGCTCGCGCGCGGGCGCGGCGCAGGACGCGGAGAGGATCCCGGGAAGGAGTACGAGGAGAGCGGCGAGGGAGCGCGCGGAGCGAGGTCGGAGCATCGGTCGGTCGTCGGGGGCGGCGGCGTGCGTGCATTCGAGCAGACCGCGCGCGTCGAAGGAAGCGCGCCGGCGGGGCGCCGCTCGCGCGCCTCCGGACGCCGCGCCCGCGCATTTCCGGCGGAAGGACGCGAACCGCCGGCGCGGGGCGCGGTCTCCCCCGACGTGAAGAGCGTCCGCGTCCACGGAGCGTGCCTGGAAGGCACCGGAGCCGAACCCGCGCTGGTCGAAGCCCGCTTCGAGCCGGCCGACATCAAGCGCACCGACATCCACGTCACCGGTCTGCCCGACGCCGTCGTGCGCGAGGCGCGCGGACGGGTCAGCTGCGCGCTGGCCGAGAGCGGGCTGCGGTTGCCGTTCGGGCGGCTGTACTGGAACCTCGTGCCCGCGGCGCGCAAGAAGCGCGGCGACGCGCTGGACCTGCCGCTGGCGCTCGCCGCCGCCGCCGCGTGCGGGCACCTCGACCCGCGCTGGTTGCGCGGCGCGTTGTTCTACGGCTCGCTCGGCATCGACGGCCGCTTGCACGCGGTGCCGGGCGGCCTGGCGGCGGGGCTCGTCGCGCGCGGCCTCGGGCTGGACGCGCTGATCGGCGCGCGCGCCGCCGCGGAAGAAGCCGCGTGCGTCCCCGGCCTGCGCGCCCTGCCCGCGCGGCACCTCGCGTCGGTCGTCGCGCACCTCTCGCAAGCGGGGCCGCCGCTCGAGCCGCTCGACGCTCCGGACGAGGGCGACGCCGCGCCGGCCGACCGCCCCGAGGCGCTCGACGAGGTGCGCGGCCACGCCCTCGCGAAGCGCGCGCTCGCCGTCGCGGCGGCCGGCGCCCACGGCCTGTTGTTCATCGGCCCGCCGGGCGCGGGCAAGTCGATGCTGGCGCGGCGCATGCTCGGCCTGTTGCCGCCGCCCAGCTTCGAGGAGCGGCTCGAGATCGGCCGCGTGTTGTCGGCGGCGGGCATGTGGCCGGGGCGCCTCGTGCGGCGGCGACCGTTCCGCGCGCCGCACCACTCGGCCAGCACCGC
>JAUHYB010000036.1 GCA_030426745.1 bacterium | reverse complement strand
GGCGTCGTGTTCGACGACGCCTACTCCTCGACGAACATCACGCTGCCGTCGCACGTCGCGGTGCTCACGGGCGTGCCGCCGCGCGACTCGGGCGTGCTGGACAACCTGACGGGGATCACGGACGACGCGGTGACGCTGGCCGACCGCTTCCGCGCGCACGGCTGGGCGACGGTCGCCTCGACCTCCTGCGCGCACCTGCGCGACTCGTGGTCCGGCCTGGGCCAGGGCTTCGACGCGATGGCGGCGCCGCCGATCCTCGCGCGCCCGGGCCCCGAGTCCGTCGACCTGCTCGAGGAGCAGCTGCACGACGCGCGCGACCGCGACGTCTTCGTCTGGCTGCACTTGTTCGACGCGCACCGGCCGTACCACAGCGCGGGCGAGCACATCGGGCGCTACTGGGAGGAGGGGCGCGACCCCTTCGGCGTGCAGGAGACGCCGTACCCGCCGCAAGTGCTGCGCGGCGAGTACCGCGCGCTCGTCGACCCCGCGTACATGGACGCGAGCTACAAGTCGGAGGTGACGACGGTGGACGAGTCGCTCGGGCGCGTGCTGTCGCACCCGCGCGCCCGTGACGCGTGGATCGCCGTCACGGCGGACCACGGCGAGTGCCTGGGCGAGTACGAGGTGTGGTGGAGCCACGAGGGGCTCTACCCGGAGAACCTGCACGTCCCGCTGATCCTGGCGGGTCCCGGCGTCCCGGCGGGCGCGCGCGTCGAAGGGCCGGTCGAGCACGTCGACGTCGGGCGCACGCTGCTGGACCTCGCGGGCTTCGGCGCGGACGAGTTCCCCGGCGAGAACCTGCTGCGGCACCTCGAGCACGCGCCGGACCCGGACGCGCCGCGCTACTCGATCTCGCACCACGCGATCTCGGCGGCGGTGACGCAGGGCGGCTGGCACTGCGTCGTGCAGCTGGGGCCGTGGCGGCTGTACGGCACCGAGGTCGTGAAGGACCGGCACTCGGTCGAACTCTACGACCTGCGCGAGGGCGCCGACCCGACGCGCGAGGTCTCAGCCGATCACCCCGAGCGCGCCGCGAAGATGCGCGGCGCGATCCTCGACTGGCTCGCGCGGCAGGAGCGCGTCGACTGGCTGGCGGACGGCGTTCCGCTGGACGACAAGCGCGTCTCGCACGTGCGCGCCCTGGGGTACGCCGGCGACGAGGGCGGCGCGGACGCGTGGATCCCGCCGGACTGCGACTGCGCGAACTGCGCGCCCTACTCCGGCCGCTGAGCCGGCGCCGCGCGTGGTTGCCGAGCGGCGGAGGCGCGGTTAGGGTCCGAGCGCCGCCCGCTCCGGCACGCCGACCACCATGCGACCCGTCCAGCTCCGCCCGCGCGCCGGCTCCTCCGGCGCGCCCCGACGCGTCGCGCGGTTCCTCTCCGCGACGGTATCCGCGGCGATCGCGCTCGTCCTCGCGGCCTGCGGCAGCGACTCGGGCCCCGCGCCCGGCGTGACGAGGGACGTCGAGTGGTCGCGCGAGCGCGCGTGGGAGGCGGGGGAGGAGTCGCACGTCGCGCGCCTCGCGATCCCCGAGGACGGCGCCGGCTGGCAGATGGACACCGGCGTGATCGGCGTCGATCCGCGCTTCGACGCGCCGGTCGTGCTGCTCGAGAAGGCGGGGCTCAAGACCGTGAGCATCCCGTTGCCCGACGACCTGGAGCCGTTCAACGTCTTGCGCGTCCGCATGCGCGTGCCCAACCGCTCGGCGCTGCGCGTCGACCTCGTGTGCGACGACGGCAGCAGCTGCCGCACCCGGTACCGCTTGCTGGGCCGCGACCCCGACGAGCGCGACGTGGAGGTCGACCTGCCGCAAGCGCGTTCGCTGACCGGGCGGCCGACGCGCATGATCCTGCACGTCGGCGGCGCCGCGCCGCGCGTGCGGCTGCGGGACTTCCGCCTCGCGCGCCGGCCCTGGGAGAACCTGGCGGCGGAGCTGGACGGCTCGCGCGGCGTCGTGCGAGACGTCTCGCGGCCCGCGCTCGTCGTGGCGTCCGACAACCCGCGGAGCGCGACGATGACGGTCCCCGCGGGAGGCGTGCTCGCCTTCCACGTGTCGCGCGCCCCGGGCATGTCCTTCGGCCAACCCGACGCGACCCTGTCGCTGCGCGCGACGGCGGGAGAGGGCGTCGCCGAGCGCAGCATCGCGCTGCCGGGGCCGGAGCTGAACGAGCACGACTGGTCGTACCAGCGCGTCGACCTCGGCGCGCTGGCGGGGCGCGAGGTCCGCGTGGAGCTCACGCTCACGAGCTCGGCCGAGGGGCGCGTCTACGCGCTGGTGACGCCGCCGACCGCGTTCACGCCGTCCGACGCGCCGCGCACCGTGCTGTTCGTGACGTCGGACACGCACCGCGGGGACCACGTGGCGATCGCCGCCGACGCGGTCGACGTGCGGACGCCGGCGCTGGACGCGCTGGGCCGGCGCGGGGTCGTGTTCGACGACTGCTACGCGTCGATCAACCTGACGCTGCCGTCGCACGTCGCGCTGTTCACCGCGACGCCGCCGCGCGACACGATGGTGCTGGACAACCTGACGGGCGTCGGCGGCGAGGCGCGCACGCTGGCCGAGTGCTTCCGCGAGCGCGGGTACGCCACGATCGCCGCCGCGTCGGTGGCGCACCTGCAGGACGAGTGGAGCGGCCTGGGCCAGGGCTTCGACGGCATGGCGTGCCCGCGGCTGGCCGCCTGGGACGGCGCGCGCGCCCTCGACCACCTGCGCGCGATGCTGGACGAGCTGCCGGACCGGGACGTGTTCCTGTGGCTGCACCTGTTCGACGCGCACCGGCCGTACGAGGGCGCGGACACGCACCTCGCGCACTACTGGCCGGAGGACCGCGACCCCTTCGCGGAGGACGGCGAACCCTTCCCGCCCGCCGCGCTCGGTCCCGAGATGCCGGGCCTGCGCGACGGCGCGTACATGGACGCGAACTACAAGGCGGAGGTCAGCTACGTCGACGAGTTGCTCGGCGAGGTCTTCGACGTGCCGCGCGTCGCCGAGGGGTGGATCGCCGTCACCGCGGACCACGGCGAGTCGCTGGGCGAGTACGGCGTGTGGTGGCACCACGAAGGCGTCTATCCGGTGAACCTGCACGTGCCGATGATCCTCGCGGGGCCCGGCGTGCCGGTCGGCGCGCGCGTCGCGGGGCCGGTCGAGCACCTGGACGTCGGGCGCACCCTGCTCGACCTGTCGGGCAACGCGGGCGTCGACTTCCCCGGCGAGAACATGCTGCGCCACCTCGAGCGCGAGCCGGATCCGGACACGCCGCGCTTCGGCCTGTCGCACGAGGGCCTGTCGGCCTACGTGCAGCTCGGCGGGTGGCACTGCATCCTGCAGCTCGGCGCGTGGGCGCCGGTCGGACAGGAGGAGTTCAAGGAGCCGCACAGCGTCGAGCTGTACGACCTGCGGCCGGGCGGCGATCCGGTGCGGAACGTGGCGGCCGAGCACCTCGAGCGCGCGCGTCGGTCCCGCGCGTTGATCCTGGACTGGCTGTCGAAGCAGCGCGTGCAGGGCTGGCGCGACGCGGACGCGGACACGGCCGAGCGCGCCGCCGAGGTGCGCGCGCTCGGGTACACCGGCGCGACGACGGACGCGAGCGCGCTGTGGGTCGACCCGGCGTGCGACTGCGAGCACTGCGCGGTCTACCGCGACCGCTGAGGCGCGCGGCGCTCGCGGTGCGCGGCGTGGCGCGTCGCGAAGTCGCCGAACGCGTCGGGGTGCACGCAGGCGGCCAGGATCTCCAGCGACTCGACCAGGCGCGGCCCCGGGCGGTTGAAGAACGCGTTGCCGTCCGCGAGCCACACGTCGCCGCGCGTCGTCGCGGTCCACGGCATGCCGTCCAGCAGGTCGTCCAGCAGCGCGGACTCGGCGCGCGTGCGCTCGAGCGGGTAGCCGCACGGCTTGATCAGCACGACCTCGGGGTCGAGCGCGGCCAGCGCGTCGCGATCCAGCGTGGGCGCGTGCTCGCCGACCTGCGTGACCATCGGTTCGCCGCCCGCCAGCTCGATCAGCTCCGGCATCCACAAGCCGCCGATCATCACCGGGTCGAGCCACTCGATCGTCAACACGCGCGGCCGCGTGGCGCAGGCCGCGGCGCGGGCCGCGATCGCGTCGATGCGCGCGCGCAGGGCCGCGACCTCGCGCTCGGCGCGCGCGCGCTCGCCCACGGCGTCGCCGACGCGCAACACGTCGTCGAGCACCTCGTCCAGCGTCGTCGGTGAGAGCGACAGCAAGCGCGCGCCGCCGGGCAGCTCGCACAGCGCGGCCTCGACGTCCTTGCGGCTGACGGCGCAGACCTCGCACAGGTCCTGCGTGACGATCAGCTCCGGCGCCGCGCGTTCCAGCGCGTCGACGTCGACCTCGTACACCGACAGCGCCTGCTCGACCAGGCCGCGCACGTCGGCGTCCACCGCGGCGCTGGCGCCGGACAGCGACAGGCGCGAACGCGTCACCCGCGGCAGGCCGGTCGCGGCGGGAGGGAAGTCGCACTCGTGGCTCGTCGCGACGAGGCGGTCGCCGGCGCCGACCAGGCAGACCATCTCGGTGGCGGAGGGCAACAGGCTGGCGATCCGGCGGGGGGGCGTGGTCATCGAGTCGTGGCGGTGGTGGTCGGGGCGGCGGGAACGCGCGGTCGGCGCGCGGCGGGCGCCCCGGGGGGCGGTGTCCGGCGAGACGGTGTCCGACGAGTCGGGAGCGCGAGGAGGCCGCGCGGGACGGGCGATCCTTCCCCGCACGGGACGACCCCTCGCCGACGCGGGGTCGTGAGCGGGGCGCGGGGCCCCCTCGATCGAGGGGGATCGAGTATCCTACGCGCGCGCGAAGGGGTAGGCCCCACCCCCGTGCGCCCCGTCTCCTGAACACCCCTCATCCATGGCCTTCACGATCCCCCGCGCGCTGCGCGGCGCCGCGACCCTGTTCTCGTTCGCGCTCCTCGCCGCGCCGGCCGTCGCCCAACTCGACCTGCCGAAGGAGCGCCCCGAGCCGGTGCCCGCGCCGGCGCCCGCGCCCGCGCCGGAGACGCCCGCTCCCCGCGCGAAGAAGGCGGACGGCGAGGGCGAGGAACCGCGCGCGGCGAAGGACCCGGTGCTGGTGTGCACGGTCTGCAACGCCGAGAACCCCGAGGCGACGCGCGACCGGCCGCACCCCGACGGCGGCTTCTGGGCGCGCTGCTCGCAGCGCACGTGCAAGAAGGACCGCCAGCACCTGGTGCGCGTCGACCTGAGCGGGGGGCAGGGCGACGACGCGGGACCGGACAAGGTCGGCGGACAGGACACCGGCCGCGGTTCGCTGGCGCCGCACCTGGTCTGCACCGTGTGCAGCACCCGCAACTACGGCGCGTCGCGCCAGCGGCCGCACGAGACCGGCGGCTTCACCGCGTGGTGCGCGACCTGCCAGCAGGACCGCATCCAGCGCGTCGGATCGGTCGGGAACGCGCGCGCGAAGGAAGGGCTGGACCTGCCCGACTCCGGCGCGCAGCGCCCCGCGCGCGAGGTGCGCCTGGCGCCCGTCCGGCCCGCGCCGGCCCAGGCGGCGCCCGCCGAGCGCGTGTCCGCGCAGCGCGCGCAGGCGGAGTTCATCTACGAGCAGATCGCCGACACGCGGCAGACGAGCGGCTCGCTCGTCGACCAGGCGGTCGAGAGCATCGTCAACCTCGGCGAGGACGGCGCGGCCGTTTCGCGCGTGGCGCTGCAGTCCGACGACGCCTCGCGCGTCGTGCTGGCGGCCCGCGTGCTACTGCGCGTGGGGGACGCGAAGGACTCCGAGCGCATCGTCGAGCGCCTGCAGGGCGACATCCCCGTCCGCGCGTCCGCGATCGTGCTGGACCAGCTCGTCGAGCACGACCCGGTGCACGCCAGCCCGATGCTGCTCGTGGACCTGCTCGACCACCGGCTGAACCCGCTGCGCAGCGCGGCGCTGAAGCACATCCGCGCGCAGGTCGAGTCGATGGACTCGACGGAGATCCTGGTGCTGCTGGAGCGCGCGCTGCACTCGCGCCGCACGCAGACGCGCCTGAACACGGTCGAGATCCTGCGCGGCATCGACGACGCCGCGGTGGAGCCGATGCTGTTCGAGGCGCTGACCGACTCGTCCGCGCAGGTCACCAGCAAGGTGATCACGGCGCTCGCGACGCGGCCGGGGCGCGACATCGAGCTGGAGCTCTTGTCCCGCGCGTTCAACGACCGCTGGATCCTGCGCGAGAACGCCTACGCGCTGATGGCGCTGGTCGAGCGGGAGGACCTGCAGGTCAAGCCGATCCTGGACGAGACGCACGTGCAGACGCTGCTCGGCGGCCTGCAGTCGCGCGACGTCTTCGTGCACGGCGCGTGCGCGACGGCGCTGGCCGGCATCGGCTTCCGCAGCCCGAACCCCGAGCAATCGCCGTGGCTGGACCGCGAGGTCACCAGCCGCCTGGTCGACGCGATCACCGGGCGCGAGTTCACGCCCGAGTTCACCGCGCTGCAGCCGCGCGCGCTGCGCCGCCTGCGCCTCCTGACCGGTCAGGACTACGGCTCGAACGGCCCCGAGTGGGCCGACTGGTGGATCGCGAACCGCGACGACTTCTACGCGCGCCGCGCGTGGCTGCGCATCCCCGAGGACGCGGTGGCGCGCATCGAAGTGCACTTCCGCGGGTCGGTGGACGGCTCGCTCGGCGTGTACGCGCTGGTGGGCCCCGAGGCGGACGAGCGCGACGCGCGCGAGCGCATCGGCGTCGGCGAGCTGATCCGCCTGACGCGCGCGGAGTGCGTCGACCTGGTCGCGCTGTGCGAGCGCGAAGGCGTGCTGACGCCCGCGTGCCTGCCCGGTTCGCGCACCGCGGGCCTGCAGGTGCACACGCGGACGATCGAGCTGCTGGTCGACGGCCGCGGCAAGCGCTTCACATTCGGCGACGGCCCGGCGGACCCCTGGTTCGAGAAGCTCGACGCCGCGATGAACCACCTGCGCGAACGCAACCGCTGGCAGCGCTACCCCGACCTCGCGCAGTACGAGACCGCCCGCGAGTTCTGGGAGGTCGAGAGCGGCTGGTGGGCCGTCGAGCACACCGAGGCCGAGCGCGCGCTGCGCCTGAAGGGCCTCGTGTTCCGCGCGATCCGCGAGCTGCGACCGTCGCAGCGCGGGGGCGCGATCGCCGAGCTGCAAGCGCTCTACGAGCTCGAGGACGCGCGCGAACCCGCCGACCTGGGCGTGTTCATGGACCTGCTGCGCGAGGAGGCGTTCCTGGCCGACCGCGCGCGCGACCTGGTCGACCTGTGCCTCCTGGCCGCGAAGACCGAGGGCGACGTGCTGTCCGCCGAGACCGCGTCGCGCATCGTCGACCTGCTCGAGGCGCGCTTCGAGTTCGAGGCGCTCGAGGAGATGTCGCGCGTCGCCGGCGCCGCCGGGGACGACTTCGTCCACGCGCTGGCGGCCGACCCGCGGCCGATCCTGCGCGCCGTCGCGGCGAACGAGCTGTCGAAGAACCCGACGCCCGGCGACGAGGCGCTCCTGATGGGCCTGCTCGAGGACCCCGACCCCGACGTGGAGGCGGCGGCCTGCCTGGCGCTGGCGCGCGCGAAGGTCGAGGCGTCGCGCATGGAGCTGCTCGTGCGCGCGCGCGTCGGCGCGAAGCGCGTGCGCTGCGCGGCCCTGCGCGCCGTCGGCATCCTCGGCGGCGAGTACGTCCTGGAGCCGCTCGTGCTGGGCAGCGCCGACTCCGACCCCGACGTGCGCCGCGCGTCGGCCGAGGGCCTCGCCGACCTCGCCGACCCCGAGTCCGCGTCGCTGTTGATCTCGATGCTGGGCCAGGGCCGCGAGGCGCCCGTCTACGAGCCCGCGCGCCGCGGCCTGCTGAGCATGGGCGAGGGCGCGCGCCGCGACCTGCTGCGCGTGATGAACTCGCCGGTGCACCGCTCGCACGTCGAGGCGACGTTGCTGCTGGCGTACCAGTGCGACCCGATCGCGATGGAGCCGCTGCTCTCCATCCTGTCCGACGACCCGCAGGACCCGCGCATCTCGTTCGAGGCCGCGGTGCTGTCGTGCGTCGACTTCCGCGAGGGCGACGACCCGGCGTCGCTGTACGCCGGGTGGTGGGACGAGGTGCGCCACGACGACTCGCTCGCGTGGCTGATGGCCGCGGCCGAGCGCCGCGAGCTGGACACGCCGTCCCGCGACGACCTGCGCGGCGAGGGCACGCGCGCCGGCGCGCTGTTCCTGGTCGAGCTCCTCGAGCGCCCCGAGTCGTTCCTGGCGGAGCGCGCGCGCCGCGAGCTGTCGCGCATGACCGGCCGCGACCTGGGCACGATCCCGCCGGGCGACGAGGAACGCGCCGCGTGGATCGACGGCCTGCGCGCCGGGGTGGAGGAGCACTGGGACTCCTGAGCCGCGCGCGGGGGGGGACCGGGCGCGCCGTGCTGCGAGGCATGGCGGCGGCCTTCCTCGTGCTCGCGGGGCTCGTCGCGGCCACCTCGGACTGGTCCGACGGTCCGCGCGCGGCCGCGCGCAAGTGGATCGCGTACGTGACCGACCCGGTGCTGCTCTCGCGCGTCGAGGGCTTCCGCGACCCGATCCTCGCCGCGGCGCGCGAGCAGGACCTCGACCCGAACCTGATCGCGGGGATCGTCGCGGCGGAGAGCTCGGGTCACGTCGACGCGGTGTCGCACGCGGGCGCGCTCGGCCTGATGCAGCTCATGCCCGCGTCGGCCGGCGACGCCGCGCGCAAGCTGCGCATCCCCGAGCCGACGCGCGAGGAGTTGCTGTCCGACGCGGCGCTCAACCTGCGCCTGGGCGCGCAGCACTTCGCGTGGACGCTGCGCCACGAGGAGGCGGACGTCGAGCGCGCGCTCGTCGCGTACAACGCGGGGCGCGGGCGACTCGCGCAGTGGATCCGCGAGGCGGGCGGCTACACTGCGTGGCGCGCCGAGCGCGAGGCCGCGGGGGACTCCCAGGTGCTCGCGTACGCGCGGAAGGTGCTCGCCTACGCCGGCTCCTTCCGCGAGCGGGGCGCCTTCGCGACGACGGACGACGTCGAAGCGGGGGGACCCGGGGCGCGCGCGACCACGCCCGACCGCCTCGACCGACGAACCGCCAATGACGTCCCTTCCGACCGCTGATCGGACCACGGATTCCCCCGCGCGCGCCGCGCTCTTGCCGGCGCTGATCGCCCTCCTCGCGCTCTTCGCCCCTCCCGCCTCCGCCGCGCCGAGCACGCTGCCGGCGCCGCCGGTCCAGGTCGTGGGCGAGCTCCGGGACCCGTCGGGGATGCAGGCCGCGCCGGGCCTGCGCACGAAGGAGCCGCGCTCCTACGAGGCGCTCGAGGGGCGCTACTCCGGCCCGCGCCAGGCGCTCGCCGCCTTCTACGCCGCGGCGGAGGAGTACGCGGTCTTCGAGGTCGACGCGGCGGAGAAGGACCGGCTGCTGGACCTCGCGCTGTCGACGATGCAGTTCGACGGCGAGCGCGCGGACGGCGAGCTGCTCGTGCTGCAGCTGTTGTCGGTGCTCGACCGCCTCGAGAGCGCGACGCTGCTCGCGCTGCCCGCCGACCTCGCGAGCGACGAGTACCGCTGGTCGGGTTCGCGCGCCGACGTCGAGGTCGTGCTGGGCTTCGTGCGCGTCGCCGACGCGGAGGTCGGCGAGACGTGGCGCATCTCGAGCGCCACGCTCGACCGCGTCCCGACCTACGCGCGTCGCCTGGCGGACGTCCCCGTGCTGGACCGCGTCGACGCGCGGCGCACGCGCGAGGCGAAGGACCGCGACTTCATGCAGTGGGCGCGCTACGAGCTGCGCAGCCGGATGCCGTCGGCGATGCTCGCGAAGGGCTTCCTGCTGGAGAACTGGCAGTGGATCGGGATCGCGGTGCTGGTGTTCCTGGGCCTGGTGCTGGACCGCATCGTCAGCTTCCTGATGAAGCGCATCGTCGTGCGCTTCCTGCGCAGCGAGCGCCTGGCGACCTCCTTGCCCGACCGCGCCGTCGCGAACTTCGAGCGCCCGTTCGGCCTGTTCGTCATCGGCTGGTTCGTCGGGCGCACGATCCCGCTGCTGTCGCTCGAGAGCCTGTACGAGACGATGCTGACGACCTTCGCCGGGCTCGTCACCGTCTTCGCCGGCGTCTGGGCGACCTACCGGTTGATCGACGTCGTCGCCGGCGTGCTCGAGCACAAGGCGAAGCTGTCGCACAACACCTTCGACGACCTGCTGGTGCCGCTCCTGCGACGCACGGCGAAGATCGTCATCACGATCCTCGGCCTCCTGTACCTGGCGTCGCGCATCTCCGAGGACTTCTACGGCGTGATCGCCGGCCTCTCGATCGGCTCGCTGGCGGTGGGCTTCGCGGCGAAGGACTCGATCGAGAACCTGTTCGGCACCTTCACCGTGTTGCTCGACAAGCCGTTCGGGCTGGGCGACTGGATCACGGTGGGGGACATCGACGGCACGGTCGAGGACGTCGGCTTCCGCTCGACGCGCGTGCGGACCTTCTACAACTCGGTGATCAGCGTCCCGAACTCGACGTTCATCCGCGCGCACGTCGACAACTGGGGCAAGCGCCGGTACCGGCGGATCAAGGCGACGCTGGGCCTGACCTACGACACGCCGCCGACGAGCATCGAGGCGTTCTGCGAGGGCGTGCGCCAGCTGATCCGCGACCACCCGTACACGCGCAAGGACGCGTACCACGTCTACCTGAACGGCTTCGGCGGCAGCTCGCTGGACATCCTGCTGTACTGCTTCGTCGAGACGCCCGACTGGTCGACCGAGCTGCGCGAGAAGCACCGGCTGTTCAACGACATCCTGCGCGTCGCCGACGAGCTGGGCGTGTCGTTCGCGTTCCCGACGCAGTCGATCCACCTGGTGAAGCCCGAGGACCTCGAGCACCCCGACGCGCCGGCCGACGCCGCCGCCGGCGAGGAGCGGGGCCGCGCGACCGGCGAGCGCATCGCGGCCGACGGCCTGGCCCGCTGGGGCGGCGAGAAGCCGCCGCCGGTGGTGATCGACTGAGGGCGGTTGCCGGACCGACCTTCGGCTAGCGCTGCCCGGCGCGCTCGACGCCGAACCAGCGTTCGCGCGGGATCTCGTCGCGGCCGGCGGCGGTCACCGCGTCCTTGATGACGGACAGGTCGCCGCCTTCGAGCAGCGCGACGGCCGAGCGCAACGCCAGCAGCAGGTCGTCCGGCGGCACGAACTCCTCGGGCTCGCCCTCGGGCGTCGCCTCCGCGTCGCGCGCCTCGGCGGCCTCGAGCGCGGGGCGCAACAGCTCCAGCCACTCGGCGCGCCGCGTCAGCGCCATCGCGCACACCGCCGCCGCGCGTTCGCGCGGGTCGCGCTCCTCGTCGAGCAGCGTCTCGCGCAGCAGGTCGTCGACCTTGTCCGCCTTCACGACCGAGCCGAGCGCGATCAGCGCGTTGCGCCGCAGGAGCTCGTCCCTGTCCTTCTCCGCCGTCTTCACCAGCGTCTGGATCGTCTTCTTGTCGGCCGCGCCCGCCGTGCCGAGCGCGCGGAGGAGGTTCTTCTTCACCGAGAGCTCCTTCTCCTTGCGCAACGCCGACGAGACGTCGCGCAGCGAGTCGGGGGACGCGAGCATCTCCAGCGCGACGACCGCCTCCGAGCGCACCTCGATCAGCGAGTCGTCGACGTACTCCGCGGCGATCACCCAGTAGCTCGCCGGCGCGAGCCTCGCCATGGCGCGCAGGTACCCCGGCCGCGGGTCGCGACCGCGCGCGCCGCCGCGTCCGCCGCCGCGCCCGCCGCCCAGGCCGGACCGCATCTCGGAGCGCACGAAGTCGACGGCCTCCGGCTCGTCCGCGGTCATGATCCGCATGACGGCGCGCACGCGTTGCTGGCGGTCGACGCCGCGGCGCACTTCCTCGATCAGCGCCAGCACCTCGTCGCGCGTCAGCGCGCTGGGCCCGTACTGGTCTCCGCCCTCGACGTCGGCGACGCCGCCCTTCACCAGCCGGCGCGGCGCGCGCGCCTTGCTCGACATCTTCAGCTCGAGCGTCGGGTCGTTCGTCGTGAGCGCCGTCACGAAGCACCACTCCAGCTCGCCCTCGGTGACCGCGTAGGGGACCGACAGCAGCACCTCGCCCTCGGGCGACAGCCACACGTGCTGCGGCGCGACGACGAAGCCCTCGGCGTCCTTCTCCAGCACGTTCTCGCGCGCCCAGATGTCGCACGCGACGTGGTCGCCGCAGGTGATCGTCCCGAAGCGCTTGCACTCGCCCGTCCCGTGCTCGAACGCCGACGCGACCAGGTTCACCGAGTGCGCCGCGAGCTCGGTGATCCGCTTCTCGCGGTAGGTCTTCTCCGCCAGCTCGTCGTTCGCGCGCTCGCCGTCCATGTTGACGGCCAGGAACAGCACGCGCTTCTCCTCCCTGGCCTGCGCGCGCGCGTCCTCGTGCGAGGCGCTCCACTCGATCCCGGAGGCGGCGGGGAGGGCGAGGGCGGTGCCGGCGGCGAGCGCCGCGAGGAGGAGGTGTCGCATGGTCGAGTCGTAGCGCGCGGGGCGGGAAGGTGCCAGGGTCGATCTCGCCGCGTCCGCCGCGCGCCGCCCCGATCGCGGGCGCCCGAGCGCGGAACTCCCGCGCCCGGGCGCCCGCGACCGGAGCGGAGGGCGGCGCGAGGTGCGGGCGGCCGGCACCCCGCGCCCGGCCGACCGCGGGTCAGACCCGGCCGACCGCGGGTCAGAACAGCGTGACCTCGAGCGCCTCGCTGGCCGCCAGCCCGTTCGGCGCGCCGGGGTCGATCACGAACCACTGCGCGTACAGCGACGTGCCGCGGTACGCGCTGCTCGTGGGCAGCGTCATGCCGCGCGAGCCGTATCCCTGGCCGCCTCCGATCCCGGTGAGCTGACCGGCCGCCAGCCAGCGCGAGCGCCCCGAGTGCAGCGCGACGTGGCTCATCGCGCCGCGGAACGGCACGCCCAGGACCTGGTCGCGGGTCGACACCAGCAGGAACGCGCGGGCGCCGCCCAGGCCGCGGTCGACGGCCACGGTGAAGTCGGGGTTCCCGAGCGCCGGCGGCTCGTGGCAGACCATGCGCGGCGTCGCGCCGCCGGTGCCGGCCGTGCCCGCGCCGAACTTGCGCGCCTGCAACTCGGCGTCCTGCTCGAACAGGCGCACGCCGTCGAAGGGCGCCAGCTCCTGCGCGACGCGCGGGTCGGTCAGGCCGTCGCGCAGGTAGGCGACCAGCGCCGCCTGCTGACCGACCGACAGCCCGAGCGGGCGGATCAGCGGGTGCTTGTTCGGCGCGTCGAAGTCGCCGCCGCGGTTGTAGAAGGCGACGACGTCCTCCAGCGAGTTCATCCGCCCGTTGTGGAAGTACGGCGCGCTGAGCCCGACGTTGCGCAGCCCGGGCGTGCGCATCGCGCCGCGGTCGGCGACCTGTCCGGTGACCTCGAAGCGCCCGAGGTCCTCGCCCTGGGGCCGGACGCCGATGTAGTGGAAGTCGTCGTCGGAGTAGAACACGCCGCTGTGGCAGGTGCCGCAGCCCGCGGGTCCGTAGAAGATCTGGCGCCCGAGCGCCTGTTGCGGCGTCAGCGCGGTCGGGTCGCCGTTGCGGAAGGCGTCGTCCGGCGTCTGGTCGCTGATCAGCGTGCGCTCGTAGGTGGCGATCGCCATCGCGACGCGCGAGGCGGTCAGCTGCGGGTCGCCGAAGGCCTCGTCGAAGAGCGCGGGGTAGTCGCGGTCCGCGATCCACGCCTCCAGCGCGGGCGGCACGTCGGCGGCGAAGGCGAGCGGCGTCGCGCCCTGGAGCGCGGCGAGCACCTCGGACCAGTCGCGCGTCTCGTGCGCCATCTCCGCGTCGGACAGCGGCGGGCCCAGCACCTGGTTCTCCAGGCCGGCGGATCCGGGCACGGTCGTCGCGCCGGTCAGCGGGTCGACGAGCGGGCCGCTCGCGCGACCGTCCCAGAACTGATTGCCCAGCCCCGCGGCGTTCAGCGCCGGCGGCGCCTGGCGCGCGGTGACCTGCGGCTCCAGGCCGTGGACCGCGTCGAAGGCGTAGCTGCCGTCGGCGAGCGAGCGCGGCACGCCGCGCGAACCGCGCACGTCGTCCGGCGTGCCGAACACGGCGTCGAGGCCGGGGTGCGTCGACGCGACGAGCGGGTCGGCCGAGCGCGGGTCGGCGCCGCCCGCGCCGAACAGGTGGCACGAACCGCAGGCGGTGACGCCGGTGGACGAGAGCTGCGCGTCCCAGAACAACGCCTTGCCGAGGTTCGCCTTGGCCGCGGTGATCGGGTTCGCGGCGGGGACCTGGATCGTCACCGGGCCCGGCCCGGGCGGCGGCGTGATCGGCGGCGGCGGCGGCGGCGGGCCGCCCTGCGCGAAGGCGGCGCTCGAGACAGCGACGCTCGAGACGGCGACGCTCGAGACGGCGAGGGAGGTCGCGAGCGCTCCGAGGGCGCGCGCACGGAGGAGGGACGTGGCGTGAGGGGGCGTCATGAGGAAGCTCCGGTTCGGACCGGATCCGTCGGGTCGAGGGAGAGGGTGACGCTGGGGAAGAGCGGGCGAGTGGGGGGAGCCGCGCGCACGGGAGAACAGGGACTCGAACGAAGGGTTCCGCGGAAAACCCCGTCCGAGCGCCGGGCGGACGACGTTGCGACGCGGTCGCCGCGCCGCACGGGGGGCGGGAGCGGGCGAGCAGCGGGCGAGCAGCGGGCGAGGAACAGGCGGAGCGACGGGTGACGGACGGTCGGCGGAACGGGCGGCGCGCGACGGCGCGGGATGGCATCCTGAGCGGGATGGACGTCACGGAGGACTCGGACGCGGCGCGCCCGCGACGGCTCGGGGCCGGGGCGCGCCCGCGGTCCCTCGCCGTCGGCGCGATCGCGAGCTGCGCGCTGCTCTGGGCCGCGCCCGACCTGGCCGCCGCCCCGCGCGCCGGGGACGCCGGCGACGACGCGCGGCCCGCGGAGCGCGCGGCCGCGGCGGAGATCACCGTGCTGCGCGCCGAGGACGGCCGCCCGCTGGCGGGCGCGCGGATCACGGACGCGGCCGGCACGCGCGTCGGGTCCACCGACGCCGAGGGCCGCTGCGCGTTGCCGCCGCCCGCCGCCGGCGCGCGCTACCTCGTCGCCGCGCCGGGACGCGTGCCGGTCGCGGTCGACGCCGCGCGCTACGCGGCGCTGACCGGCGGCGCGGGGGCGGCGCTCGCGCTGGAGAAGGCCGCCGACCTGGAGGTCGTCATCTACGACGCGCGCGGCGGCGTGTTGCCCGACGCCGAGGTCGTGCTGCGCGGCGAGGACGACGGCGCGCTCTTGTTCGGCGCGGAGGAGGAGGAGTGGTCGGCGCGCACCGACGCGCGCGGCCGCGCCCGCTTCTCGCAGCTGCCGGCGTCGAGCGCGTGGCGCGCGCGCGTGCGGCACGACGGCCGCCTGCTGCGCGAGATCGAGCGGACGTTGCGCTTCGAGGACGAGCGCGTCGCGCGGGTCGGCTGGATCGTCGACCCGGGGCGCGACCGCACCGGCCGCGCGCTGGACGAGTCCGGCGACCCGGTGGTCGGCGCGCGCCTGTGGGTGGTCGAGAACGACGACGACCCCTTCGCGCGCCGCGACGCGCGCTGGATCGTCGAGGGCGCCGGCCCGCCGGTGCGCGTGGTGGAGACGGACGAGCGCGGGCGGTTCACGCTGTCCGACCTGCCGCACGGCTGGTACCGCGTGGGCCCGGCGCCGGGCGAGGGCTTCGTCGCGCTGGGCGCGCCGCTCGAACACGACCTGCGCGACGAGCCGCGCGCGGTGCGGCTGCGGCTCGACGCGGGCGCGCCGCTCGACGGGACGGTCGAAGCGTCGGACGGCTCGCCGCTGGCCGGGGCGCTCGTGCGCGTGCGCGTCGCCGGCACGGGCGGCGTCGCGGCGGTGCGCGCGGACGACCGCGGCCGGTTCCGGCTGCGGGTGCCCGCCGGTCGGCCGCTGCGGCTGGAGGCCGTCGACGAGCGCTTCGGCCTGACCTCGCGCCTCGCGCACGTCGCGGCGGGGACGACCCGCGTCGCGTTGCGCTTCGAGTGATCGGCGCCGCGCCGCGCACTTCCCGAACGGGCCGCGAGCGGCGTCGCCGGGGGGGGCGACGCCGCTCGCGGTGTCTCGGGGCGACGCGCCGCGCCGCCCCCCGTCAGCGCTCGACTACAGCCAGTCGATCTGCAGCGCGTTCGTGAAGTTCGAACCGCTGCCGCAGGGCGAGACGCCGCCGGGGTTGCGGTACCACTGCTGGTAGTAGCGGGTCTGACCGGGCAGCACGTTGCCGTTCGTCACGACCGAACCGGTGGTCGAGCCGCTGCCCGAGCCGTCCAGGAAGACGACCTCGACGCGCTCGGTCGGGTTGCCGGTGCAGAGGATGCCGTCCTTGAACGGGACCATCTGGAGCGCGGCGCCCTGGACGAGCAGGCTCGTCTGGCCGGGGATCGCCTGGGTCGTCGTGAAGACGATGTCGTCGTTGGCGACGACGGCGGTGCCGCCGGCGGTCAGGATCGCGCCCACGCCCGTCGAGTTCTGGCAGCCTTCGCCGGCGCCGACCGCCGACTCGTTGAGGCAGGGGCAGGGGCCCGAGGTGCCGTCACCGAAGCAGAGCGCCGCGCTCTCGGGCGAGAAGGTGATCAGCACGAGGCCGGAGGTCTCGCTGTCGATCAGGCCGCAGTCCTGGACCATGTACTTGCCGTTGTCGCTCATGTGGCTCTCTTCGTTGCCCGTGTCGATGTCGAACACGAGGAGGCCGTCGACCATCGAGACACCCTCTTGCAGGATGACGGTCGTGTCGAGGTAGAGCGCCTTGTCGCGCGACGTGTCCGGGTCGTCCCAGTCGCCGTGCCACATGAGCTGGCCGGTGTAGGAGAGGACCTTCGGGCCCGAGTTGATCGAGGTCAGCACGAACGGGCCGCCGGCGATGCCGGGAGGCGCCATGCCCTCCTGCATGAACACGGAGCTGACGCCGCCGATGTTCTTGACCAGGATGAAGTCGGTGGCGCTCGGCTCGCTGGTGTCGAAGACGCCGGCCCAGTCGCCGTTGTCGTTGATGTCGACCTCGCTGGTGCTCATGTGGGCCCAGTCGCCGGACGAGATGAGGGTGTCCTCGCTCTCGTGCGCGATCGGCGTGCCGTTCAGGTAGTACCACGCGTCGCAGCAGGTGTTCGAGGCACCGCCGGTCGTCGTGTTGTCGTCGTCGACGAACCACATGTAGTCGCCGTTGTTGTTCAGCGACTGCGCGTGCTTGTTCGTCGAGAAGCCCGCGACCGGGGCGTCGTGGCCGGGCAGGGTCATGCCGTCGCGCGCGATGGTCGTCTGCGAGGTCAGGATGTCGAAGTCGTCGTGCTCGACCAGGGCGAGGATGTCCTCGGTGGTCGTGTCGGCGCGACCGTTCAGCAGGAACTGGTCGTTGTCGTTGACGTAGATCTCGGCCAGCGAGGTCCACACGGCGCCGAGCGGCTCACCGGCGACGGTGCAGGGCGTCACGCCCTCTTCCATCAGGATCACGCCGTCCTTCCACAGGATCGTCTTCTGCGTGGCGGTCGTGTCCGTCGCGTCCATGAGGACGTAGAGCTCGTTGTTGTTGGTGAGCTCGAGGCAGTCGACGTAGTTGTAGCTCCAGCCGGCGGGCAGGCCGAGGTCGGTGCCCTCCTGCAGGATGACGACGCCGTCGCGCATCACCATGTCGTCGTTCGAGGACGCCAGGTCGGTGCGCAGCTCCGCGACCCAGTTGCCGGAGTTGTTGATCCGGCAGTTCTGGACGGCGCTGCCGTCGTTGCCGAAGCCGCCGCCGCTGACGACGTTGCCGAACGCGCCGAGGCTGTCGCCCGACTTGTAGAGGACGCTCGTGGTGGCGACTTGCGCGTCGGCGGTGCCGGCGACCAGCAGGGCCGCGCCGAGGGCGGTGAGGGAGTGGATCTTGGTTCTCATGGTCGGTCTCGTAGCTCTTGGTTTCGAGTCTCCTGAAGACGCGGCGCGCCGGGGCGGACCGGGGCCGAGAGGGCCGCTGCCGGGGATCGCCGGCCGGGGATCGGCCTGGGACCCGACGCCGTCGCGTCTCGTTCCACGACCAACCTTGGCGCGCATCCCCGGGCCTGGCTGTCGGGTGAAGACCCTGGACCCGGACGATCTCTATGCACGGTCGTGAGTACGTCGAGGAGCGCCCTCCGAGGGCCCCGGGAGCGCCCTGACGGCCCTGGATGATGCCGGGGGGCGCGAAGCGAAAAAGTTGGAGGAGAACGAGCGGTCGGCGCGGCGGGGGGTCGCGAGGGCGGCGCGGACGAGCGTTCCGGATCGTCAGCGCGCGCCGCGCGGCGGCATCGAGGGGCGCACGTCGTCGATGCGCGGACCGCTCCGGCGACGCCCGCCGTGGGTGGGGGCGCCGCTCCTCCGCGTGAACGCGGGCGTGACCGCCCTGACCGCGCGGCGCCGCGCGAACGGGCGAGCGGAGGCCCGGCGGAGCCGGTTCGATCGCCCACCCGCGCCGCTAGAATGCCCGGCCGCCTCCCAACGCCCGGGACCCGCCCGCGTACCCCGGCG